>NZ_JBIWBA010000003.1:0-224828 GCF_044760715.1 Lysinibacillus sp. NPDC098008 | reverse complement strand
TGGTTGTATATAACCAAATCTATAAAAGAAATAGGAAGAAAAATGACAAAAGCCATCGAGAGTGAACCTCTCGATGGCTTTTGTCTACAGTCTGACTTGTTATGGTCATACAACCATAACAAGTTTTCTCTTAGTCATCACCGCGCATATTTGTAAATATTAAAATTAAACGTAATAGCTCTAATACAGCGACTGCTGCTGCTGCCACATATGTTAAAGCTGCGGCACTTAATACTTTACGTGCTGGACGCTCCTCTTCATTTGTAATAATCCCAAGTGAATTCATTTGCACTAAAGCGCGTTTAGATGCATCAAATTCTACTGGCAATGTTACCAATTGGAAGACAACCCCCGCTGCTAATAGGACAATCCCTAACAGCAAGAAATTTGTACTACTTGCAAAAATACCAATCATTACGAAAATCCAAGACATATTTGATGAAATATTAGCCACTGGAACGAGCTTACTGCGTAAAGTAAGCATAGAATAAGCTTCTTTATGTTGGATGGCGTGGCCTACCTCATGGGCAGCTACAGCAGCACCTGCAACACTCGCTTCATAAAAGTTACTCTCTGATAAAGCAACAGTCTTGGTTGCCGGATTATAATGATCTGACAACACACCTTGTGTCGGAACAACTCGTACATCATATAAACCATTGGCATCTAAAATCGCACGCGCTACCTCTGCACCTGTTTGTCCCTTCATTGTACGTTGTTTTGCAAATTTCTTATACGTCCCCTTTACCTTCATTTGTGCGTAAAGCGGCAACAGCATAATAATTACAAAATAAACAATATACATGCCTGTTGACAATATTCTAACCCCTTTCTACCTCGATACTATAATTTTATAATTAATGCTCTAATTCGGCAAATATTTGCGCCATTTAATTGAGAAAATAGCGAGTAAAATACAGGCAATGGATAACCAAAATGTAAAGTAGCCAATATAGCTTGTGTAGTTGGCTAAATCTCGATACATTGGCATTTGTCCAAAAACATAATCAATGACATCATTATGCAATGTCCAAATAGCCGCTATCACTACATGCCCATAAGAAAAAACGTATTTTTGAATATATAAAACTGCCTGTACTGCCATCGCAAAATGTGAACCTACAAGCATCCAACCTTGCCAGCCAATAGAGCCTGTTTCAATCAATGTCCAAATATTCATGACATCTGCCCATAAACCATATTTCACTAATGTAACAAGCGCTAAAACTTCCATCAGCGGCCAGCTTTTGCCCATAATCCAAGCTAGCAAAACAAAGCAAAAAAAGAGGCTCGCTGTAGGGCTATCTGGTACAAAAATATAAAAAATAGGCTTCGTCATTGCAAGCTGCCAACCATACCAATAATAGCCATAAATCGTTCCTATTACATTAATGATGAGCAAGGTGATTAAAAAGGATTTATGGGTGAGAAGATACCAAATATTCGCTCGTATTATGTGCATGATTACAACTCCTTGACTCCCAGCTTTACTAAAAATAGTTACAGCTTATTATGTACCTCTACCGTAATATTTAACAGCACGATAATGCCATTTTTTTATCCTACTATGTATAAGGGAACTTTTAGGCTTACGTTTCAGCCACAGCATGAAGGTAGAAAAAAAGAGCCAGTTTCCTGACTCTTTTAAATTATAGTTTATTCAACAGGTTTTAAGCTTGCAATAAATTCAGCTAATTGCTTTGCTTCTTCATCTGTTCCATTGAATTGACCTGCTGGCATCGCACCACGACCATTATGAATAATATCTTCAACTTCCTCAGCCGTTAAAGTATTACCACCTAATGCAGGTGCTGCTGGTGCTTCTGTAAAGTCAGCAGCGTGACAAGAAATACATGATTTCGCTTGCTCACCAGTTTCACCTGTCCAAATTGCATAACCTGGAAGTGTTTCATCTACATTAAATTCCACTTGTGTTGGAATTTTACCCATCTCTTTTTGAGCTACCCAGTCATGGTTAGCCACTGACTCCCAAGTTAGGTAGAACATTGCTGCTAATGTTAATAGCATAAAAGCTGTTGGTAATGGACGTTTAGATGGACGGCGCTCTGGACCTTTGTCTAAAAATGGCATTAATAATAGCGCTCCAAATGCAAGACCTGGCATCACAATAGCTCCAATTACATTGTATGGACCAGAAGCAAATGAGTATTTTAAAAGTTGATACATAAATAAGAAGTACCAGTCCGGTAGTGGTGTATATGCTCTAGTTGGATCAGCCGGCCCTTCAAGTGGTGACGGGTGAGCGACTGTTAATAACAAGTATCCAATTAAAAATACAGCACCTACCATCCATTCCTTCAGTAAGAAGTTCGGCCAGAAAGCTTCCGTCTTACCTGGATATTCGGAATAATCCTTCGGAACGTTCGGCATTCTGTGATTCGCTTTAATACGTGAATCGCCGACAAATTTCATTCCTTTTCCGCGATGCATAGTGTCCCCTCCTTTTAAAGATCATTGAACCGTTTCGTTCATTACAACGGTCCTGAAATTCCTTGTCGACGAATCATGATAAAGTGTGCTGCAAGTAACCCAAACAATACTGCAGGCAAGAAGAATACATGAATCGCAAAGAATCGTGTTAACGTTTGAGCACCTAGAATCGTTGTGTCACCCGCTAATAATATTTTAATCATTTCACCGATAAACGGTACAGATGCAGCAATTTCGATACCTACTTTTGTAGCGAATAATGCTTTCATATCCCATGGTAATAAGTATCCTGTAAAACCAAGACCCATCATTACACCAAAAATACCTACACCAACCATCCAGTTTAACTCACGAGGCTTCTTATAAGAACCCGTGAAGAATACACGAAGTGTATGTAAGAACATCATTACGATAACTAATGAAGCTCCCCAGTGGTGCATACCACGTACGATTTCACCAAATGCTACTTCGTTTTGTAAATAATAAACTGATTTCCAAGCATTCACAACGTCTGGTACATAGTACATTGTTAGGAACATACCAGATAAAATTTGAATTACTGTGATGAAGAATGTTAATCCACCAAAGCAATAAACGAATGCTGAAAAATGATGTGCAGGGTTAACGTGCTCTGGCACTTCGTGGTCGGCAATATCACGCCAAATCGGTGTAATATCTAAGCGTTCATCGACCCAATCATAAATTTTATTTAGCACTTTTGTCGTACCCCCTTACTTATTTAACTAGAGTATTTGCTTTTGCTGGACCAATCATTAAATAGCCATCTTCTTCTTGTACATCAAATTCATCCAACGGACCTAGAGGCGGTGTACCTGCAACGTTTTTCCCGTTTTTCTCGTAACGTCCTGCGTGACATGGGCAGAAGAATTGATCAGGGTGTGCTGAATCTCCACCCCAGTCCACCATACAACCTAAATGCTTACAAACTGGTGAAAGGGCAATGATTTGATCGCCACTTTTATAAACCCATGCTACATCTGTAACCTGTGATTTGTACCATGCATCCACTTGTTCATATGAAAAGTCAACTTTTACTGGCTCTTCAGTCAGGTCAGCGATTTTATGCTCTGTTTTCACAAAATCTCCACCATCATGCTTTTGTAACACTGGATCAATTGCAAAACGAACCATTGGCATTAGCATACCTGCCGCCATAAATCCACCTACACCAGTCAGTGTATAGCTTAGAAACTGACGACGTGAAACTCGATTTTTACTCACTTATTTTCCCCCCTCTAACTTAAAGGTCAGTCCAACGGACATACTTTTACAAATAGTAATACTAGGACATATATATGATATATCAAGTCCATAGCTTGGTCAATATAGCATTCTGTGGAAAGCTGGAGAATGTGAACATTTATTGAAGCTAAATGTTACATTTGTGCCCATTTCGTCGAAAGCAATGGAATCACTTGGCGCAACTGATCTTCCAAGATAGATTTTTTAACATTCGCATCCATACTTTCTAGTGGAATTGCTGGTAACCAAATCATATTTACGTTATCTCCAATACTTGTCCAAAAATGATCGCAAGTAACGAAGAACACATGCTTAAAGCCAGCATTATGTAATTGTGCTTCTAATTGCTGTGGCAAGTCATCAGATTTTAAAGATGGTATATACGAAAATGGCGGCATAACGAGCAGACGTCCCTTAAATTGCTTTTCTATAAAAGATGTTAAAGACATAATAAAATCTGCTTCCGCACCGCTCTGCTTTATTTTTTCGGCAGCTAGATCGATGGATACAAGTGGCACAATGGCTGTATCAATAAAATCCTTCTGCGCCATAAATGCTGTGACATCGTTTGCATTAAAATACATTTACCAAACCTCCTTTTACTGCAAAATAAAATGCCCTTCTCCACACTTTAATAGGATAACCAATTAAAAGTGAAAGCAATCATTCACTAGTAATGTTACCATATTAAAGCGGTGAAAGGGCATTCAAATTTTACCTATGACTCGTTGTTTCCTTTAATGCTTGTAACAAATTAGACAATTCATAAAAACGTTCCTTATCTCCCTTATCAAGAGCCTCATCAATTTGTGCAAGTAATTTTTCTTCCTGGAATACGAGTAAGCTATTGGAAAGCAGTTCTTCCGCCAGTAACCGATCTTTTTCACTCACAAGCAGTGTTTCTGGCATATATGGGTTTTCTTCTAGAACTGCTAAGTATTGTGCACTTGGTGGTACATTTGGAAAATTCAATTGGATATACATATCTTCCTGCTCATGTAAGCGCAAATCATGGAATGATTTCTCAGCATCTGCCGTCATTACATTGCCTTTATAAAATCGAAAAGGCACACCTGTTGAATCAACTGTTGACATCACCATTGCTCTTGGACAATAGTGAGCTTCCTCCACAAAACGGATTCGTTTTAAAAGATCATCATTACTTAATAAATAATTTAAAATCCATACACATTCTCGTCGCTTCAATTGATAATTTTTTAAAAACCATCGAACAAATGCCTTTTTATCAACAACTGATACAGAAGCAGTCATACCCACTCCCCCCTTTACTCAAATTCTAAGGTTTCTAATAGCTCTTGCCACACTGGTTCACCTGGTTGTATGCTTAATAATTGTTCAAGAACCTCTTTTGCCTCTGAACGTTTGCCTTCCTCTACTAAAAAGTAAACATATTTTTCTAAAAATGCTGCGTCTTCCTTAAAATCATTATATGCCAAACGGTAAAATTCGTATGCACGGTCGTACAATTCTAAATTTTCATATGCCTCTGCCGCAAAAGGATATAACGCACTCCATTCAAAATCATTTTGCTGTAAGGTTTCAAACAATTCGATGACGTCCTCATAACGCTCCTGCTGTCCAAAAATGGCTGTAAGAGCCAATACTGCCTCCATATATTCAGGATCAAGCGCTATTGCCTCACGCAAATATTGCTCCGCTTCCTCTGGTAAGCCATTTTTTAGTGCCATTTTCCCTGCAAATAAATAGAGTGACTTATCATATTCATCGCGCTTTAAACCTTCCTGTATAGCCGTGTATGCTTTTTGATTATCCTCTAGCATGGCATAGCTTTCCGCAAGCAATAAATACGCTGAGAAGTAATCAGGGTCTAATTCTTTTAATTCCTCCAATTGCTTAATGGCTATCTCATATTTTTGAGATTGGAAAGCAGAATAGGCAGCGCCAAATAAAACATCAGGCTTTACCTCATCCTCAAGTGCTTTTACATAATAATCAAACGCTATTTCATAGGCAGCACCTGCACGATAGACCTCTGCCAGTCGCTCTACAAGGTTTACCCCTGCAAATTCACCTTGCTGCTCATATAATTCCTCATACAATCTAGCAGCCTCTAAAAAGCGACCTGTTTCAAATAACAGCTCGGCTTTCGCAAAGTGCAGTAATGGCTCGTCTGGCAAAATTGCCAATGCCTCATTAATACGGGTTTCCGCTACCTCAAATAGCCCTTGCATTTGATAATAATCGGCTAGAACAAGTAATGCTTGAGGGTACTCTTGTGATGTGTCATCAATTGCTAATAATAAATCCAATGCCTCGTCCTCATCACCAAGCTCCATTAACACATTTGCATGATCTATTTTTAACTGTGCCTCCTCTGGAAATAAAAATTGTAAATGCTCCAGCACACGGTCAGCTTCCTTCATATATCCATATTGCATAAAAATTTCAGCTAGCGCATAGATATCCTCTGGTAGCTCCTTTGTTAAAAATGATTCCAGTAGCTGATCGATTAATGCCAAGTTTCCTTGCTCAAGTGCTTGCATCATTTCAGTCATCGCATTGTTCACAGTTATTCACCTATTCTTTCATTAATACCTTTATGCTACAAAACATTTCCTATTGAAACAAGAAAAAACTCCCCAAAAGCTTGGAGAGTTTATGATTGCTTATTTCTTCACGGCTTCAATATGCTCAAAGAATGATGGGTATGATACAGCGATACAGTCAGCGTCGTCTAATGTGACTGCTCCATCTGTAATTAATGCAGCAATTGCACCCATCATGCCAATACGATGATCACCATATGTTTGCAGGCTCGCACCATGCAGTGGTGTTGGTCCTTGAATAATCATGCCATCTGCAGTTGCTTCAATATTCGCTCCTAGCTTTGTTAGCTCATTGACAACAGCTGTTATACGATCCGTTTCCTTCACTTTTAGCTCCTCAGCATCTTTAATCACTGTTCGACCTTGTGCTTGTGTAGCAAGCAGTGCAATAATTGGAATTTCATCAATTAAACGTGGAATCATATCGCCTTGAATAGTTGTAGCGGATAATGATGATGCTGCTATTTGTATTGTTGCTGTAGGCTCCGCTTGTGCAGCATCATTTGGCGTTACTGTCATTGCTGCCCCCATTTTTTGAAGAACCTCTATAATACCATCACGCGTTGGATTAACGCCGACATTTTCTAGCGTTATTGTACTATTATCGCAAATAGCTCCTGCCACTAAGAAGAAGGCTGCTGAGGAAATATCGCCTGGTACAGCAACATGCGTTCCTTGAAGTGCTTGTCCACCTTCTATGGAAACAACCCCATTGTTGACATCTACATGTGCACCAAATTGACGCAGCATTCGCTCTGTATGATCTCGCGATACCTCTGTTTCTCGTACAATTGTCGTTCCTTCAGCACGTAAGCCCGCAAGTAAAATAGCAGATTTTACTTGTGCGCTCGCTACAGGCATTTGATAATCAATTGCTTGCAGTTTTGTTCCTTGAATAGCAAGCGGTGTATATTGTCCATTTGCACGACCTGTAATGTGAGCACCCATTTGGCGTAGCGGGTCAATCACACGGCGCATTGGTCGCTTGCCGATAGAGGCATCTCCTGTCATGACGGAATGAACCGAAGAACCTGCTAAAATGCCCAGCATTAAGCGTGTTGTTGTGCCTGAGTTACCTGTATACAATACCTCTGTAGGCTCCTGCCAATTGTCAATTCCCGGACTTTGAATTGTTACATTTGTTCCCTCTACCTTAATACGAGCACCAAGCTTTTGGAAGCAATCAATGGTACTTAAGCAGTCTTCACCTAATAAAAAACCTTCCACTGTTGTTGTACCTGTAGCAATCGCTCCAAACATCACAGCACGGTGAGAAACGGACTTATCGCCAGGAATCGTTAATGCTCCTTGTAAAGAAGGCTTATTATATTGCAAAACTTTTTCACTCATTGATTTTCTCCCTTTCTATGAAGACGGGACTGCCAAGAAAGGTAATGTTTTCTTAGCAGTCCGCCTCTATTATCAATATACTATGAAATATATGTTTCGAATTTCGCTCGTTTTTGAATACATGTCGCTGCACGTTCACGGTCATTTTCACTTTGGAAGCTAATAACAAGAATACCAAAAACATCTTCACGAGATTCTACAATTCTTAAATTTGTAATACTAATCGCTTCATCCGCAAGCAAGCCTGTCACCTCTGAAATCACACCTGGATAGTCAGGAACATCCACATATAAATCGAACGGTGTATACATAGCACCTGCCCCAATTGGTAATTCATCTCGCAGCTCTTTAGCAACAGCAAAATAATCCTCAATATCTTGCGCTGTACCACTTGTTAGTAGTTCCTTAATGCGATGCATCTCCTTTTCCCAGCCCTCAAGCTGTGTCAGTAGCTCATCACGATTTTGTAACGTAATATCTCGCCATAAGGTAGGATTAGAGGAGGCGATACGTGTCACATCACGAAAACCACCTGCTGCAAGGGAACGTGTCATTGGGTATTCCCCATTCTCGCCTCCTAGTTGATGAACAAGTGAGGCAGCAATTACATGCGGGAAATGACTAACAACCGCTGTCATATGATCGTGTTCGCTGGCAGATACACTAACAACCTTTGCATGCGTGAATTTTAGCAAGCTTTCAAGCTGTGCCATATGGACAATTTCCTCACCAGCAAGCGGCGTTAGCATATAGTAAGCATTCTCGAAAAGATGGGCCTTTGCAGCTAACACACCACTTTTATGAGAGCCTGCCATTGGGTGTCCACCAATAAATGTAATACCAAGCTCACGTAGCTCCCCAGCTTTTTGCATAATTAATTTTTTGGTACTTCCTGTATCTGTTACAATCACTTTATTTTTTAATGGCCATGATTTTAATTGCTCCATCCACTCAAGTGTTGCATTAACGGGTGTGCCAAAAATAATAACATCAGCATCCGCAGCAACTTCCTTTGGGTCTGTGACAATATCATGGACAATATTTAATGTTTTGGCATGCTCACGTGTTTGAGCATCCACATCATAGCCAATAATTCGAGTTTCAGGTGCTTTTTGTAAAGCAAGTGCAATAGAGCCACCAATTAAGCCTAGCCCGATAACGAGCACTTTGCGTGTCATGCAAAAACTCCCTGTTCCTTTAAAATCACATCAAGCTGGCTCAGCAATGCTGCATTTTGAGCCTCTGTGCCAATTGTCACACGGATAAATCCTGGCATTCCTAAAGCATTACCACTGCGGATAATAAAGCCCTTTTTCATCAGCTCTTGGAACACAACATCACTATCAGCCTTTGTATCAAAGAAAATAAAGTTTGTATCAGATGGGAAGTATTTCAAATTATGCTTTTCACAAAACTCAACATATTGCTTTTTACCTTTTTCATTTGCATCACGACATGCTTGAATATAGTCCTGATCACTAAGTGCAATAGCTGCAACAGCCTGACTTAAAATTGTATTATTAAATGGCGCTCTTACAGGATCAAGCTTGGCAATGACCTCAGGCTGTCCAATGGCATAGCCAACGCGGAACGAGGCAAGACCATATGCTTTTGAGAATGTACGTAATAAAAGAACATTTGGATAATCATCAATAATCGGCAATGTATTTTTATGACCTGAGTGTGTCACATATTCAATATAAGCCTCGTCTAAAATAACGAGAACATCGCTTGGCACTTTTGCTAAAAAATTACGTAAATCAGCATCAGGAATAACAACACCTGTAGGATTATTCGGGCTACATACCCATACAACAGATGTTTGTTCATCAATTGCTGCTGCCATCGCATCTAAATCATGTGCGCCATCAACGCAAGGAATTTTGCGTACTTCTGCACCTTCAATTTCAGCATTATGCCAGTATTGAGAGAAGGATGGGTCAGCCATCACAGTATTGACACCTGGATACAGTAAGGCACGCGTAATAATAGCAATTAAGTCATCAGAGCCATTTCCAAAAAGAAGTTGTGTTTCTTGCACGCCTAAATAATTCGCAACAGCCGTACGCAAATTTTGAGCGTAGCCGTCTGGATAAAGTGCATGATTCACTGCATTATTTTGCAAATAAGCAGTTACCTTTGGTGAGCATCCAAATGGATTTTCATTTGATGCTAATTTAATAACTTCCTTTAAGCCATATTCACGTTGTACTTCTTCAATTGGTTTCCCTGGCTTATATGCTTGCATACCATCCAATTGCTGTTTCCATTTCATCTACAACATCTCCTCTACTTATTTCGCCTGCGCTAAATCTGGTCTTAATTTCACTGCATCATTAAGATACACATGCTTAACATCTTTCTGTGCTACTTCTACATTTGCATGAATTAATACACGAATACATAATGGCAATGCATTGGGTACATCCATTTCATGTGTACACATCACAGGCACATATTGCCAGCCCTCCATCAAACGTACTGCACGTGCAGGAAATGCTGAAGTAATATCAGGTGTTGCAGAAATTACAATCGATGCAATATCATCGATTTCCACATCATTGACTGCTACAACCTCACGCACTAATCGCGCTGTTTCATCCCATACAAGCTCTGGCTTGTCAGATTCAATTGTTATCGCTCCTCTAAGTCCACGAATCATACAAGCACCTCCGCTAATAGCTTTCTATACTCTGCATCGACCTCTTGACATTGTGCTAAATCAATAGCTTGTACAAAAGGTTTGCCGATGTCCTCTAATAATACAAATTGCAAAATACCATATTCTGTCTTTTTATCCTTCAACAAATAAGTTGTTAATTGTTCAAATGAATACTCAGCAACAGCCTCAAAAGGATAGCCATTTTTGATAGCAAACTGTAAAAAGGCTGTGGTAAATGCACGATCTAGCTTGCCGTATTGTTCGCTTAGTAATAAACAATAGACAAGCCCAATCATAACAGCCTCACCATGTGCTACCTTTCCATAGCCAGCAGCAGCCTCAATGGCATGTCCATATGTATGACCTAAGTTTAAAAATTTACGTACAGATTGCTCTGTTTCATCCTCAGCAACAATATGTGCCTTCACTTCAATGCCTTTCTTAAGCTGTTCGGCTAATTCATGCTGATTAAAATGAAGCACCGAATCTGCTGCCATTAGCTTCTCTAGCCAGTCGCGATCAGAAATCATCGCATGCTTTATTAATTCTGCTGTTCCTGAACGTATTTCACGTTCGGATAAACTTGCTAAAAAGGCTGTATCATAAATAACACCTTCAGGCTGATAAAATGCACCAATCATATTTTTTCCTAATGGATGATTAATGGCTGTTTTACCACCAACTGCCGAATCATGCGCTAAAATCGTTGTTGGAATTTGAATAAATG
The DNA here is from genome assembly GCF_044760715.1 of Lysinibacillus sp. NPDC098008. Taxonomy (NCBI): domain Bacteria; kingdom Bacillati; phylum Bacillota; class Bacilli; order Caryophanales; family Bacillaceae; genus Lysinibacillus; species Lysinibacillus sp. NPDC098008. The sequence goes on along the minus strand of NZ_JBIWBA010000003.1, from coordinate 213,787 downwards.
GAATGCCGCGCATATAGGTAGCTGCCACAAAGCCTGTTAAATCGCCGACAGCTCCTCCGCCAAAGGCAAAAACAAATGATTTGCGTGAGCATTTTTGCTCCAATAAAAATGTTTGTGCAGCATTATATTGCTCAAATGTTTTACATGCCTCACCACCAGGCAATATAAAAACTTCAAAATCATATGGGAAATTTGAGGTGAAATATTCACCTTGTGCTGCCCACACATTAGCATCTGTCAGTACAATCAGCTTATCTGCTTTTTCTAGCTTATGTGCAAATCCTTGTATAGCTTCTGTTAAAAACTGATGACCTAATACAACCTCATAATGATGTGATTTTGTTGCAACTGGTACACGCATACATTAGAACCCCTTTGTATATTGTCGATGTTCATCAATTTGAGCTTTTAGTTGTGGTAGTTGGTCACTATGGAATTGCTCTAAAATTGCATTAGCTATTTCCCAGGCAATAACATGCTCGGCTACAATAGATGCTGCTGGTACTGCACAGCTATCAGAGCGTTCAACGCTTGCTTTAAATGGCTCTTTTGTATCAATATCCACACTTTGTAATGGTTTATATAAAGTAGGAATTGGCTTCATTACACCACGTACAACAATTGGCATACCAGTAGACATTCCGCCCTCTAAGCCACCAAGTCGATTGGTCACACGTGTATAGCCCTCTTCTTCAGACCAAATAATTTCATCATGCACCTCAGAGCCTTTACGACGTGCCATTTCAAAGCCAATGCCAAATTCTACACCTTTAAATGCATTAATGGATAGCATAGCAGCCGCTAATTTAGCATCCAGCTTACGATCATAATGAACATAAGAACCTACACCTGCTGGCACTCCTTCAATGATAACCTCCACAACGCCACCAATGGAATCGCCAGCTTTTTTCGCTTCATCAATTGCCTCTACCATTTTGGCTGATGCCTCTGGGTCCACACAATAGCATGGGTCAGCTTCTACAATGGCACGAATTTCATCTGCAGATTTCCCTTCTACCAAGGAAGTATCAGCTTTAATCCCTACAATTTCTGTAACATGTGCCACAATGGAAATCCCTAATTCATTTAATAATGCCTTTGCCACAGAGCCCACTGCTACACGTACAGTTGTTTCACGGGCTGAAGAACGCTCCAAAACATTGCGTAAATCACGATGACCATATTTCATACCACCTACTAAATCCGCATGACCTGGTCGTGGTCGTGAAATTTGACGTTTAATCTCCTCTGGATTCACATCATCTGCTAACGGCTCAGCACCCATAATTTTTGTCCAATGCTTCCAGTCATCATTTGTGACAACTAGTGCTACAGGAGAACCAAGTGTTTGTCCATGACGTACGCCTGCAACAATCTCTACTGTATCTGTTTCAATTTGCATGCGACGTCCACGTCCATGACCTCCTTGACGTCGTTTTAAATCATGATTAATTTTTTCTGCTGTAATTGGTAAGAGTGATGGTAGCCCCTCAATAATTGTTGTTAATTGGGGTCCATGTGACTCACCTGCTGTTAAGTAACGCATAAAACACTTTCTCCCTTCAACTCGCTAAAGTATGTATTTTTCACTATAACATATATTCTTTAAAAAAACAGTCCTTTTGCCAATGCTTTTAGACATTCGCCTTATTAACTATTCCTTAAATGTGAATATTCTGAACGATTTATGATAAAAAATACGCCTTTGCTTATAGTAAGCGAAAGCGTATCAATTATCTCTATCCAATGCTTTGCTTTCATGTATGTAGATAACAGCTAAGATGTCATTCATACAAATGCTTTTCATTCATATTATTAATTATTTTTTTCGATAGAAGAATGTATCCTCTACCTCAAATTCATAACGAGCTGGATTAAAAATTTGCTCTGTTGATCCAACAAATAAAATACCATCCTTGCGTAAAGCTTTACTAAAATCGTTATAAATCTGATCTTTCGCTTCCTCTGTAAAGTAAATCATAACATTGCGACAAACAATTAAATCATAATTGCTATCATAGGAATCCTTTAATAAATTATGCTTTTTAAAGGTTACACATCGCTTAATTTCATCCTTTACACGATAGAAGGAGCCTTCTTGTTCAAAATACTTGGCTTTAATATCTTGTGGCACTTCTGCTAAAGAGCGTTCAGGATAAACTCCTAGTTTTGCCTTTTGAATAACATTTTCATCCAAATCAGTGGCGATAACTTGAATTTGCGATAAAGGTACTAATTGAGATAATACCATGACTAATGAATAAGGCTCTTCTCCTGTTGAACAAGCAGCACTCCAAATTTTCAAACGTTTATTTGTTTGTAGTAATTTCGGAAATATTTTCTTTTGCAATACTTCCCAACGCTTACCATTACGATAAAATTCGGAAACATTAATCGTCATGCGATCTAAAAACTCATTCATTAAATCACGATCTTGTTCAAGTGCCTTTAGAAAGTCCACAAAATTACGATAGCCCTTTTTCTCATAAAGAGAGGTTAATCGTCTTTTCATTTGCGCTTCTTTGTATAACGCTAAATCAATTCCTGTTTTGCGCTTAATACCTTCTATAAATTGTTCATAATCAGACATACAGTCATCTTCCCCTCTAGCATCGTATTTCCATTATAGCGGAAAAGAGCCAATCCTGAAATAGTCTTTCTCATGTATCATTAGTTACTTCTGTGTGTTTTGTTTTTCCTCTAATAGTAACACTTTCGACTGCTCTAATTCCAGACGCATTTTTTCAGTTTCCATTGTATATGTTTCTAATCGAAGCTGTTCTAGCTCAAGCTCTTTCTCGATTGCCTTTAGCTTAATTTTTTGCTGTCTTGTATGTGCGTCTGTAAAAATACCAGCTAAGGAAATAATAACACCACCAATAATCGCTACAATAGCAATTGACAATCCGTTCACATCCTTTCGTTACTTAAAATTATACAGCAAAATCAACTAAATCGTTTCACTTTTCTGGAATTTATGTGCATAAAAAAATGAAGGTAGCCTGTCACCACCTTCATCGCATTATATGGAGCAGTTTTTTCTTAGATGGAGCATCCACTCTTTCGAATTAAGCGCCTCATTAAACTTGTACTTGATAATCTTTTAATTCTTCTCGTAATTTTGCCTTTAAAAACTTCCCTACAGATGTTTTCGGTACCTCATCAATAAATACAATATCATCTGGAATCCATGTTTTATGGAACTGTGCTTGTAAGCTTTCTAGCAGCTCCTCCTTGGAAATGGCATCCTTATATTCAGGCTTTGGCACTACACAGGCTAATGGTCGTTCAAGCCATTTTTCATGTGGAATAGCAATTACAGCAGCCTCAAATACTTTTGGATGCGACATTAACGCATTCTCAAGGTCTACAGAGGAAATCCATTCCCCACCGCTCTTAATTAAATCCTTTGTACGATCGGTAATTTTAATATAGCCATCAGACGTCATCACCGCAATATCTCCCGTATAAAGCCAGCCATCCTTAAAGGCTTCCTCCGTACGCTCATCACGGTAGTATTCATTGGCAATCCATGGGCCTCGAATCGTCAGTTCTCCCATTGTTTTGCCATCCCATGGCACTTCACCATTTTCATTGATAATCCGTGTTTCAATCAGCGGCATTGTCATCCCTTGGGTAATTCGAACATTCATTTTTTCATCAGCACTATAGTCCTCCATATGCGTTAAATAGGTGGATAGACTGACAAGCGGCGATGTTTCTGTCATCCCATAGCCTGTCATATAAGGAATATTAAGCTCTTCCTCAAAGCCACGTACAAGCCCGATTGGTGAGGCAGAGCCACCACAAACAATTAATCTCATGGATGATAAATCGCGAGGGTTTTGACGTTGCTCCTGTAAAACACCAAGCCAAATGGTTGGCACGCCTGCTGTTAGCGTTACTTTATATACTTCAAATAATTCCAATAAAAGCTGTGGTGTAAACAGCGGTCCCGGCAATACTTGTGTCGCACCAAAGCCAACACTTGCAAATGGCATGCCCCATGCATTAGCATGGAACATTGGTACAACTGGTAGGACAACATCTGATTCGCGAATAGCAATACTATCTGCAAGCCCCGCTGCTAAGCTATGGAGCACAATACTGCGATGCGTATAAACAACACCCTTTGGCATACCAGTCGTGGCACTTGTATAACACATCCCAGCAGGTGCATTTTCATCTAAATCCTCTGGGAATGTAAAATGCTCATCGGCATCTGCTAACAGCGCTTCATAGGACAGTGCATTTGGAATTGGTAATGATGCCACATCTACAGCATCTCCCATAATAATAAAATGCTTGACTGTTGTAAGCTGCGGCACAATTGGTGCAATAAGTGGCACTAAATTATCATCAATCAATAAAATTTCATCCTCTGCATGATTAATTACATAAGCAATATGCTCAGGCGCTAGCCGAATATTAATCATATGCAGCACCGCTCCTGCACAAGGCACGGCAAAATAGGCTTCCAAATGACGATGATGATTCCAAGCAAATGTCCCTACCTTCATCCCACGCTCCATGCCCAGCTTTGTTAGCGCATCTGCTAATCGACGAGTTCGTTTTACATACTCTTTATATGTAAACTCATGAATGGTTGTAGCACTTGTTCGTGAATAAATTTTCTTAGCATGAAAAAATCTCTCCGCACGATTCAAAAAACTTGTTAATAATAAAGGTGTATCCATCATATGCATTATAACGCTCCCCTTCGTAGACAAATTTTTGAAATAATCAAGCTCAACAGCTACTACAAATCCACTAGCTTCTACTTATTTTGGCTGCATACGAATAGCTCCATCTAGGCGAATCACCTCCCCATTTAACAAGCCATTTCGAATAATACTATCAACTAATAGCGCATACTCCGCTGGCTTACCAAGACGTTTAGGAAATGGTGTCATTTGCGCAAGGGCTACTCTTGCAGGCTCTGGTAATGTTGCAAACATTGGCGTTTCAATTAAGCCTGGTGCAATCGTCATTACACGCACACCAATAGCCGCAAGCTCCCGTGCAATTGGCAATGTCATCGCAGCTACACCACCCTTTGAAGCACTATAGGCTGCTTGTCCAATTTGCCCATCAAATGCAGCGACAGACGCTGTGTTAATAATAACGCCACGCTGCCCATCTTCATTTGGCTCATTATGCTGCATTTTTTCTGCCGCTAAACGAATCACATTAAATGTACCTACTAAATTCACAGCTATAATTTTTTCAAATAGACCAAGCGCATGAACGCCACGCTTTGACAGCACCTTACTAGCATCCGCAATGCCTGCACAGTTAACTGCAACATTCACCTTGCCAAAAGAGGCAATCGCTTGCTCAAGACCTGCTGCTACATCCTCTTCTTTCGTCACATCTACTCGCGCATAAAGAGCATTTTCCCCCAGCTCCATTACAAGTGCCTCTCCACGCTCATCATTCACATCAAAAATAATCGCTTTGCCGCCTTGTCCAACAATATGGCGAACGGTCGCCTCCCCTAACCCTGATGCACCACCCGTTACGACCGCTACTATTTCATGGTTCTCCATCCAACATAACCCCTTTTACATTTTTTCAATAATCGTGGCATTGGCCATCCCCATACCTTCGCAAATAGCCAGTAAGCCATAGCGATAATTTTCCCGCTCCATCCGGTAAAGCATCGTTGTTAGCAGCTTTGTCCCTGTTGCGCCTAATGGATGCCCTAGTGCAATCGCTCCCCCATCTGGATTAAGCTTCTCAGGGTCGCCACCAATTTCATGCAGCCAGACGAGCGGCACAGGTGCAAAGGCTTCATTGACCTCATACGTATCAATGTCCTCGATTGCAAGGCCTGCTCGTTCCAACGCCTTTCTCGTCGCCTCAATTGGTCCTGTTAGCATTAATGTTGGGTCAGAGCCTACAACAACCCTTGTCTTAATTTTAGCCAATGGACGAATGCCAAGCTCCTGTGCCTTGTCCAAAGACATCACAACAACAGCGGATGCCCCGTCACTCATTTGGCTTGCATTTCCTGCTGTAATAACGCCATCCTCCTGAAACACCGTTTTTAAGCCATTTAAAATATCGACGGTTGTTTCTGCGCGCGGACCCTCATCCACTGCAAATGTTGCCATAGAGCCATCCTCCTGCGGTATTTGAATAGGTAATATTTCTTCTTGGAAACGACCTGCTTCAATGGCAGCAATTGCCCGCTGATGGCTTTGATAGGCATAGTGATTCAACTGTTCTTTCGATAAAGACCATTTTGCAGCGATTTTCTCTGCTGATAGCCCTTGATGGATAATTGTATAATTTTCTTGTAAGCGTTTACCTTTATGGGCATTTTCCATATTAGCGCCCATCGGCACCCTTGTCATACTTTCTACGCCACCTGCAATCACAATATCCATATCCCCCGCTAAAATTGCCTGTGCTGCAAAGTGAACAGCCTGTTGGCTAGAGCCACATTGACGATCAATCGTTACTCCAGGCACACTGTCAGGAAAACCTGCCATTAACAAGGCTGTACGTGCAATATTCGCACCTTGTTCAGCGGTTTGCGTCACACAGCCTAAAATGACATCGTCTACCTGTGCCTTGTCGATGCCTGCTCGCTGTATCGCCTCCTGCAGTACATCCGCTGCTAAATCATCTGCTCGAACATGACTCAGTGCCCCCCTACTACGACCGACGGCTGTTCGAACTGCTGCAACAATCACCACTTCCCTCATTTACATACCCCTTTTCTTTGATCATCCTTCACAGTTTATTGAGAAGGCTAACGATATATTCCTCATTTAATTATCAGAATATTATAGCATTTATTGTACATGATACAGAAGTTTTTAACAATTCTTTATGTATCTAGCAATAGATTCCATCGTTTTTTTGGACAATAAAAAAAGCAATCCCAATATTGTGAGATTGCTTTATCTATTCACAAATTAAACTAAATCTTCACCGAAGAATAAGCCGATTTCGCGCTCTGCAGATGCAAGAGAGTCAGAACCGTGGATGATGTTGTGAGAAACAGTTGTTGCATAGTCACCACGGATTGTACCTGGGTTAGATTCTTCAGGTTTTGTTGCACCCATCATTGTACGAGCAAGTTTAATGATATTTTCGCCTTCCCATACCATAGCGAATACAGGACCAGAAGTGATGAAGTCAACTAATTCACCAAAGAATGGACGCTCAGCATGCTCAGCATAGTGCTTTTCTGCTAATTCTTTTGGAATTACCATTAATTTAGCACCTTTCATGATAAAACCGCGACGTTCGAAACGATCAACGATATCTCCGATTACTTGACGCTCAACGCCATCTGGCTTAACCATTAAAAAAGTTTTTTCAATTGCCATGTTTAAAACACTCCTTAAGTTCGTCTAACAGGTTTTACACCTACCGATAAATATTAACAAAAAATGAGCCTTTGTACAACAAAAAGCTAGAATTTGCGCTTACCCATAAACAATGCAACATCACGCAGTTTTTTCTTAACGGGATGTTTTGGTAAAGCCTCTATTTCCTGTAAAGCCTTTTTTAAGTATTTATCACTCATACGATTAGCTTGCTCAATCGCAGGAGATTTACGCACATATTGCAGCATATTTTGACGTTCCGATTCTGTTAATGTACCTGCAAACACCTTTACTAAGTATGGTTGCAGCTCTGGATCATCTTTCAACAATAATATCGGTAAGGTAATATTGCCCTGCAATAAATCACTACCTGCTGGCTTTCCTAATTCCTTATCTGTTGCCATTATATCTAACACATCGTCGATGATTTGGAAGCTCATGCCAACAAAGTAGCCGAAGCGTTTTAAATGGCGTACTGTTTTTGCATCTACACCTGCCGCTACAGCACCTAGCTCACAGCTAGAGGAAATAAGCAATGCTGTTTTACGTTTAATTCTTCTAAAATAATCTTTTAAACCTTGATCTAGTCTAAATTTATCCTCAATTTGAATGACTTCACCGTTACAAATCTCTACCATTGTACGTGCTAAAATTTGATGTACAAGTGGGTCTTCTAGCTTTGTAATATATTCTAGAGCACGTGCAAAAATAAAATCGCCCGTGTACATTGCTACTCTATTATTCCACTGTGATTTGACCGTTGGGCGTCCTCGTCGCATATCGGAATCATCAATCACATCATCGTGTACAAGAGATGCCATATGAATAAGCTCTAAAGGCACTGCTACATCCTTCATCTTCTCAATATCATATTCGCCAAATTTCGCACCTAGCAACACAAAAATTGGTCGTATCCGTTTGCCACCAGCTTGTAGTAAATGGAGAGAGGCATCGTTGATCAAATAGGAAGACGAGTCCACTGCTTGTTCTAACTCTCGTTCAATGATATCGATATCTGATTTCAAATCGGAATAGAGTAGTTTTAACTTCATCTTTTCCACGTGTGAAAACCTTCCCCCATTAACGTACCTTTTTAAAGCCCATATGCATTGCCGCAGCCCCGCCACTGTATGCTTTGTACGTTACTTTTTCTAATCCTGCCTGCTCAAACAATGCCGCTAACTTCTTCATACCTGGGAAATCATTTGCAGATTCCTGTAGCCAAGAATACTCCTTATAGCTTTTCGCAAATATTTTACCAAATATCGGCATTATAAATTTAAAATAAAAACGGAATAGTTGACGATAACCCGGAATTTCTGACTGAGATGTTTCCAAGCAAACAACCATACCACCTGGCTTTACGACACGCTGCATTTCCTTTAAAACTTGTAAATAATCTGGTACATTACGAAGACCAAAGCCAATTGTGACATAATCAAATGTATTGTCTGGAAACGGTAATTCCATCGCATTACCATGAACCAGCTCAATTTGTGGATATGGCTTTACTTTCTGTTCGCCAACCTTTAGCATATTTTTACTAAAATCTAGTCCCTTAACCTCGCCCGTTTCGCCAACTGCCTCCGCTAATGCAACTGTCCAATCCGCTGTTCCACAGCATACATCAAGTGCCTTTGCTCCAGGTTTTACAGCCATGCGCTTCATCGTATCGTTACGCCAGCCAACATGCATCTGGAAGCTAATGACACCATTCATTTTATCGTAGTTGTCCGAAATACTTTCAAATACTTCGTGAACATGTTCTTCTTTTGTTTTAGCCATTTTGAAAAACCTCTCTTATCCGTTAGTAGACGCAATGGATGCCTCTACATGTGCACGTAAAGCCTGTTTCACATCACTTTGTAAAAATGATGCATGATTAATCAGCTGTGATAGCTCTGTTTTTAACTGTCTAATTTTCTCTTGGACGGCACTTGCAAAGCTTGCGCCAATTTGCTGGACACTTTCCTCAAGTGCCTTGCCCATTAAAGACATTTGCCCATGTTGATAAGCTATCCATTCTCTTTCCAAACGTAAAATTAATAAACTTTTTTCAATAAGCGGTATATATTCATGAAAAGCATACAAATTGAAAAATTGAGCAATTAAGCCTGATTCAATATTGCTCATAGAGGTGTACCATTGCTCGATTGTTCGTTGATGTGTTTCATATACTTTTATCTGGTGTTCACAGCGTGCTACAATTCCTTGCGACAAGCTTCGAATTAATGCGACATTTCCAGACATCGCCAATATTTCATAGTAACGGCCACTATAAAAATCTCCAGCCAAAACCGTTAGCTGCTGCTCCTTCGATGTAGCATCTTGCTCTTTAATATGATCGTGCGCTGCTAATGCTGCATAGACAATACCAACCGTAACAGCAGCTTCCTGTTGCTCTTGTTGCCATTCCTCACCATTCAAAAATGGGATTAACAAATAAAACAATTGATTTTCATCTAGCACAGGCACACCTGTGTATTTTTGCAAAGTTCTATGACGAACATCCATGAAAATCTCTGTTTTTAACTGTGTAATTGAATTTTGAATGTATGTTGCATTCATAGACCTTACTCCATTTCACTTTCAAATACGTTCACCTTCGTAGAGGCTTAACGTTTGCTTACTGAGTCATTATAGCATACGCAACGATTCGACATAAAAAATTTTTACTTTCTTCGCAATAGGATAGGCAGTAAAGCATTCCCATAAATGGATGTGAAAATGCCAACTGCCCATAAAACCATAGCTTTCGTTTTTTCCATCTAGCCTTTTCGAAATTAGCTGTCACTAGACGCATATGCTGCATAAACGAAAGCCATTATTTTTTTGCTTCACTATGAATAACACCATGTGCTGTATGAATTTGCGCTTTCCCACGAATTTTCATCGCAGATGTATGTTCTGTAAATTGAGCTATCATTACTTCGCCGGTATCTAGTTTTTCTGAATGGTGAAATTTTGTATCAGTTCCACGTGTTAAACCAATAACATGTACACCATCTTCCTCTGCTTGAATAACAATATAATCTTGTGACATTCTTGTACACTCCTTAAATCCGACAAATTCTTAGTTCATCATAACATAATTAGACATACAATTTAAGACATTTGAATAAATGACAGCACTTCTCTACGTTTTATAGCATCTTCCTCGTAAATACCACGCGCAACAGATGTTACCGTTTTAGAGCCCGGCTTTTTCAGCCCTCTCATCGTCATACACATATGCTCTGCCTCAATCACAACATAAACACCCTTTGGCGCAAGCATTTCCATAATTGTATCTGCCACAGAAGCTGTAATACGCTCTTGTAGTTGTGGTCGACGAGCAATCGTTTCAACAGCACGACCTAACTTACTAAGCCCAGCGACAACACCGTTATTTGGTATGTATGCAACATGTGCTTTACCGTAAAAAGGCACTAAATGATGCTCACACATCGAATAAAAGGGAATATCCTTTACAAGCACTAATTCCTCATGATCCTCATGGAATACCGTTTTAAAATAATCTTTGGCATCCTCATGCAGCCCGCTAAACATTTCCGCATACATTTTTGCGACACGCTTCGGTGTATCCAATAAGCCTTCGCGATGAACGTCCTCACCTACCGCCTCTAAAATCATTTTTACCGCTTCCTCTATTTTCAATAAATCAATATTCGACATCCAAAAACCCTCCTGCGTATCAAAACATTACACATTTCCTTATGCATCGTAGCACATCCAAAAGGCAAGCGCAAAATGACTTACTTATTTCCAAAAAAATTTACGATCAAATTAGCAAATGTTCTATGTAAATTTACTATTAAGTTAAAAAGAGCAGCCCTCATGCAATTGACATGAAGACTGCTCTATGTAACTACTCGACGTGTATTATTTTACCGCGTCTTTAAGCGCCTTACCTGGTTTGAAAGCAGGCACCTTGCTAGCAGCGATTTCGATTTCTTTACCAGTTTGTGGGTTACGACCTTTACGAGCCGCACGCTCACGTACTTCAAAGTTACCAAAACCAATTAATTGTACTTTGTCACCCTTTGCAAGAGCATCTTGAATTGTATCAAATACAGCTTCAACTGCTTTAGAAGCGTCTTTTTTAGAAAGACCTGCAGCTTCAGCAACAGAGTTTACTAATTCTGTTTTATTCACACCATTCACCTCCTCTCAAAGGGTCATGAACCAATTCTGTAAAAAGAGTAACACATAGGAAACCGCTACGCAACTGTATTCATACATGATTATAACCAAAAAACCAATTTTTCACCCAAAAAACAAAAATAACAGGACTTTTCGCATAAAAACGAAAAGCCCTGTACTCTTTTTTTGAGCGTTAGCCCTATAAAATAAATGTGACCAATCCACGATCACCTTCATTAACCATACGTTCAATTGTTTGACGCATACGTTTTTTCGCAGTAGGCGGGACTGCGTCCATTTTATAACGAATGCCCTCTTTTAGCACTTCATGTAATGGTGTGCCAAAAAGCTGTGTATTCCATAATGCATCACGATCATGTAAATAGGCATGATTTAAGTCTTTTAGCAGCTGCTGACTATGGAATTCAGAGCCGATTAATGGCGCAAACTCCGACTCCATATCTACACGAATAATATGATAGGACGGCGCTTTTGCCTTCATACGTACACCAAAGAAATTATTTTGCTTAATAAGCTCTGGTGCAGTTGGCTCAAACTCCTGCATCATCGGCAATGTGACACCATAGCCTGTTGTATCGGCATCATGAATCGCATTTTTAAAGCGTTTTTGTGCTTCCTTTGCCTCCGCTGCCTCTTTAATAAAGAGCAGCCAATCTTTTTTCGTTTCAATCGGCTCCTCCAGCCATTCATTACAAACCGATTTGTATAATTCTCCCTGTAAGGATACACGAATCACAGCCGTGCCCACCCCAGCATCCACATGTACTACCTCACTTTGATCGATAAAATCAATCGCCTTAAAGGCATCGGATGCTTGTTGAACATCTCGAATTTTCATGACAGAAGATAGCACTTCTTCCATTGAATCAATTAGCGCAACATTCAATGGATGTGTGGCATCTAATACATCTAGCCAATCGGGTTTTTCCACCTCAATTGTGCGAATCGGAAATTCAAATAATGCCTCTTGCAAAATATATTGAATATCAGACTCTCTCATTTGATCAATAGAAATAGCAATAACAGGGACATTATAACGCTCAAATAATTCATTGCGTAGCTGCACCGTTTCTTCCCTCGCCGGCATTTGACAATTCAGCAAGATGACAAATGGCTTGCCAATTTCTTTTAGCTGCTCCACAATTTCTTCTTCTGCCCTTTCAGCGGCACGGCGACTAATACCATTGACAGTGCCATCTGTTGTGACAACAATCCCAATATTGGCATGATCGCGAATCACCTTATCTGTACCAATTTTAGCTGCCTCCTGGAACGGAATAGGCTCTGTATGCCAAGGTGTATGCACAAATTTTGGCCCATTCTCATCCTCATAGCCCTTTGTGCCATCAATAATATAGCCAACACAATCTGCCAAGCGAATTTGAAATGGCATTTCATCTTCACCGACCACAATGCGAGTTGCTTGGGCAGGCACAAACTTCGGCTCAGCAGTCATAATGACTGGCCCTGGTGAACTTTGTGGCAACTCATCTTGTGCTCGCATTCTTTCCGTTTCATCCAAAATATTTGGTAATACAACCGATTCCATTACCTTTTTTACAAATGTTGATTTACCTACACGTACTGGACCGACAACACCAATATAAACATCGCCATTTGTGCGCTCTGCAATTTCTCTAAATACTGCTTCACTCAAGGTTTCTGCCTCCTTTATCTACGCTTTTTCACTATATGCGAGTTTGCCAGCAAATATGAAAAAGCCCCTTACAAAGGTAAGGAGCTCGTTGGTTATTTTTTCTTTGCTTCTGCTTCCGCCTCTGCTGCCTCTTGTTGTTGACGTTCTTTTGCCTTTTGCATATCTGCCTCATAGGTAGCCATATCATAAATCGGCTCTCCATTATCATCGACCGTATAAGGCACAGAATAGGCTGGCACTACAGGGTATTTTTCAACAAGGAGCTGGCGAATATCATCGCCTGGCTTTACGTCCGGCTTATCCTCTTGAAGAAGCTGCCCTAAATCTATCGCATAGTCTACATGCAGCTCACCATCACCTGTCATAAAGATAGGTAATTCGACGCCAGAGTAGGGGCTTTTCACTGTCACATCTGTTTTATAGCCTAAATCTTTGTAATTGATTTGAAAAACATTATCCGCTATTGCACCTTCTATCGGCAAGTATTGCTTAGAAAGCTTACGAATCCCTATTTCACGTATACGCTCTGCTGCATTTAAGTCTACTAGTTTTACTGTTGCCGCATTTTCAGGGTCCCAAATAATATATTGATAAATACCACCTTTTTCATAGGCATTTCCCGGAATCTGTGTTAAATACTTTGGCATTAGTTTTTCAAAATCGATTAAGTATTTAATATAGATATCTGTATCTACTTCACTGTTTTTAATTGGCACAAGCCCACCAGTTGCTTCGCGATATTCATCAACGGCACGCTGAACAGCCGCAAGTTGGTCAACATCAGGCGTTACCTTTGCTCGTTTCTCGTCTTCTGGATATGCACAGCCAACTAATAATATAGCCGTTATACATACGAGCAGAAAAGCACTTAATTTTTTCATGTTACTAAACACCTCATTATTTTTTATGCTGGCCATGTGGCAACTACTAGTACCATTAAAAATGTGCCAAGACCAAACAGTATGTATGCACATAAATTGACAATTGTTCGTAAAAATACATTCGAAATTTTATGTCGACCTAAATAAATCAACCCAACGGATATAATCATAAAGCCAATACAATAGAATGACACCCACATTACATCTAGTGCAGGCATATGAGCTAACGGACCCATTAATCAGATAACCACCTTTCCTTCAATGTCCAGACACAATCAACATCCATTATACTATGTGCCTTTGTGAAAAAGAAATAGTTGCCCTATAACTATCAAGAAATGGACAACCTTTTCAGGCGCATCCTCTATAAGCATAGAATAAGGCATCCTAGCAGCTTTGCTAGGACGCCTTACTATAACATATTAATGCTTCATATCATCTATTTCTCGTTTTTTCATGCGCATCATTAACGCATCAACAGCCACTTTCGGCTCTACATCATTAAAGAGAACGCTATACAGCTCTGTTGAAATAGGCATTGCTACTCCATACTTTTCTGCTAATTGATAGGCTGCCTTTGTGGTACGGACACCTTCTACAACCATTCCCATTTGCTCTAACACCTCTGGTAGCTTCATGCCTTGTCCAAGCATATTGCCTGCACGCCAATTTCGAGAGTGTACACTTGTACATGTTACAATTAAATCTCCCATGCCTGTAAGTCCCGAGAATGTAAATGGATTGCCGCCCATTTTTACGCCTAAGCGTGAAATTTCTGCAAGCCCTCGCGTAATCAGTGCCGCCTTTGCATTATCCCCATAGTTCAAGCCATCTGTAATCCCTGCTGCTAAAGCAATAACATTTTTCAAAGCGCCCCCGATTTCTACACCAATGACATCCTCATTTGTGTAGACACGGAAAAATTGATTCATAAATAAATCCTGTATCTTTTCAGCAGCATCTATATTGGCACAGGCTGCTGTTACCGTTGTTGGATGATGTAATACAACTTCCTCTGCATGGCTTGGCCCTGATAGTACAACAATGTCCTCAACATACTTAGCTGGCAGGCTTTCTGCTAAGATTTCAGAAATTCGCTTTAACGAATCAGGCTCAATCCCTTTTGATACATGAACAAATAATGCTTTTTGTGTTAATACAGCTGTTAATTTTTCACAAACCTCTCGAATCGCTTTTGTTGGCACAGCAACAACAATTGTTGTTGCATGTGAAGCCGCCTTTGCTATATCATTTGTCGCATGCAAATTTGTGGGCAATACTGTATTTGGTAAATATTTTTTATTTGTATGCAGGCTATTGATTTCCTCTGCCTGCTCAGCTCGATGTGTCCATACAAGTGTATCATGGCCATTTTCCGCTAGTACCATGGCAAGGGCTGTTCCCCATGAGCCAGCTCCTAGTACACAAACTTTTTCCATCCGAAAATCCTCCCTTATTGGGTTGTTGACAATTGCTCTTTTTTGTAAAAAGACGCCATCCAACAAAACTGTCAGATTGGCGTATTGTATGTGTATGCTGTTCCCTTATGCACGAGCACGTGTAATTAAACGAATCGGCGTTCCTTCAAAATCAAATGTTTCACGGATACGATTTTCTAGGAAGCGCTCATACGAGAAGTGCATTAGCTCAGGTTCATTGACAAAAACAACAAATGTTGGTGGCTTAATCGCAACCTGTGTAGCATAGTAAATACGTAAACGGCGACCTTTATCTGTTGGCGCAGGATTACGTGCTACAGAATCCTCAATGACTTCATTTAAAATAGAAGATTGAATACGCATTGCATGATTTTCACTTACACGTTGAATAATCGGTAAAATTTGGTGTACACGCTGTTTTGTATTTGCTGATACAAAAATAATTGGCGCATAATCTAAAAATAGGAAATGCTCACGAATTTGCTGTGTGAAGACATTCATTGTTTTTTCATCTTTTTCAACGGCATCCCATTTATTCACAACAATTACAACTGCTTTACCAGCCTCATGTGCATAGCCTGCAATTTTTTTATCCTGCTCTTGAATACCTTCCTCTGCATTGAGGACAACTAGCACAACATCTGAGCGTTCAATAGCGCGTAAAGCACGTAACACAGAATATTTCTCTGTTGTTTCATAGATTTTCCCTTTTTTACGCATCCCTGCTGTATCAATAATGACATATTCCTGCCCATCATATTCATACGGCGTATCAATCGCATCACGCGTTGTCCCAGCAATATTACTAACAATCACACGCTCTTGCCCTAAGAATGCATTCACTAAAGAGGATTTCCCAACATTCGGGCGACCAATTAAAGAAAACTTAATGACATCATCGCCATACTGCTCTTCATCTTCTTTTGGGAAATGCTTTGCACACTCGTCCAATAAATCTCCTAAGCCTAAGCCGTGCGAGCCAGAAATTGGCCAAGGCTCACCAAAGCCAAGCGCATAAAAATCATAAATCATTTCACGCATATCTGGATTATCAATTTTATTGACAGCTAGTACAACTGGCTTTTTCGTTTTGTATAAAATTTTCGCTACTTGCTCATCCGCTGCTGTTACCCCTTCACGACCATTTGTCATAAAAATAATAACATCCGCTTCGTCAATGGCAATTTCAGCTTGTTGACGAATTTGCTCTAAAAACGGCTCATCCCCAATTTCAATGCCACCTGTATCAATAATATTAAAATCATGTGTTAACCACTCTGCCGAACTATAAATACGATCACGTGTTACGCCTGGAATATCCTCCACAATCGAAACACGCTCTCCAACGATACGATTAAAAATCGTTGACTTACCTACGTTCGGACGACCTACGATGGCTACTACTGGTTTCGTCATCTGTACTTCATCCTTCCAACTTCTTGTCTTTCGCTATTATACACGAAAAACGCCATTATATCATAAGAATTCGCAACTTCCTTAAGAGCTTTCCATCTTTTGCACGATTCTATCCGTCAGTTTAAGCGTTCTATCCGTCTGTTACCCCAAAAAAGCGAGGACGCATGATTATGCATCCCCGCTACCATTGTTTATTTAAAGTTTTTTAATTGGTCACCAATGACATCGCCAAATGAGAAGCCTGTATTTTCTTCAGGTAGCTCATAGTCGACAACTTCTTCAGCTTCGGGATTTTCAAGTAATTCTTTAATGCTTAGCGCTAAACGGCCTTCCTCAGCATTAATATCAAGCACCTTTACTTGTACCTCTTGTCCCTCTTTTAATGCTTCATGCGGTGTATTAATATGCTTATGTGCAATTTGCGAAATATGCACTAAACCTTCTACCCCTGGGAATACTTCTACAAATGCACCGAATGATGTTAGACGCTTTACTTTGCCATCTAATACAGTACCTTTGGCAGCACGTTCTTCAATATTTGACCAAGGCCCAGGAAGCGTTTCTTTAATGGATAATGAAATACGCTCATTTTCCGGGTCTACAGAAAGCACCTTTACTTTTACTTCTTGTCCCTCTGATAAAACCTCGCTCACATCACTTACATGCTCATGTGATACTTGTGAAATATGCACAAGACCATCAATACCGCCAAGGTCAATAAACGCACCAAATGATGCTAAACGCTGTACTTTGCCATCCAACACATCGCCAGCTTGAATTTGATTAATAACTTGTTTCTTTTGAGAAGCCTTTTCTGCTTCCACTACAGCACGATGAGATAAGATCAGGCGATTTTTGTCTTTATCAAGCTCCACAATTTTGAAGCTTAATGATTTGCCTTTATAGTCTTCAAAGTCGTCAACAAAATAGTCTTCTACAAGTGATGCTGGTACAAAGCCACGCACACCTAAATCTACAACAAGACCGCCTTTAACGATATCCTTTACTTCCGCTTCGAAAACTTCCTCAGCCGCAAATTGTTGTTCAAGTGCATCCCATGCTTTTAATGCATCAACTTTACGTTTGGATAGTACATAATTTTCTTCTTCAACCTTTGTAATCATCAATTCTAATTCATCCCCAACAGAGATGACATCAGACGCTTTCTCAATGTGTAAGCTTGATAATTCACTAATCGGTACAATACCATCAAACGGTGCACCTGGAATGGACACAGATACTGCTTTTTCATCCACTTGCTCTGCAATACCTTTGACGATATCACCCTCGTTAAATGTTTGTTCTGCATAATTCATTTCTTCAGACATATGTAACCCTCCTTCGCATCTTCCCTTACTATTTTATTCGATATTGCAGACAAAGACAAAAATAAATCCTTTAAATTCAAAAAATGTCTGAAATTTTAGGTTTTATAGCATTCTTTCTTTGGCTAATTTTAAAATAGCTTGTGCTGCCTCATCAATGGATAATGCAGTTGTATCTAAAAAGATTGCATCCTCAGCTTGAATAAGTGGCGATGCTGCACGCTCACTATCCTTTTTATCCCGCAGGGCAATTTCCTCTTGAAGTTTATCGAGAGAGGAGTCAATGCCTCTTTTTTGATTATCAATCAGACGTCTTCTTGCACGTTCCTCTACCGTCGCAGACATAAAAATCTTTAACTCGGCATCTTTTAATACATGTGTAGCAATATCTCTGCCATCCATCACCACGCCACCATTTGCTGCAAGCTTTTGCTGTTGTGCCACTAACAATGCTCGCACCTTTGCATGAGCAGCTACTTGTGACACAGATGAAGTTACCTCATTTGAGCGTATTTGTGCTGACACATTTTGCCCATCTAAAAAAACAAGCTGCCCCTGTGGAGAGGGCTTTAATTCAATTGTGCTTGTTGCAAGCATATCAGCTAATTTTTCCTCATCATCTAAATGTATGCTTTGTTGTAGCGCTTTATACGTCACTGCTCGGTACATAGCTCCTGTATCAATATACGTAAAGCCAAGTGCCTCCGCAACAAGCTTGGCAATTGTGCTTTTACCAGCACCCGCAGGCCCGTCTATAGCAATTTGAATATTTTTTTTCATACTTTCTCTTCCCCGCTTTCTATCACCTCATATTGTACCATATAACCTCAAAAAAGCCCTCTGCCAAGAGAGGGCTTTCCAAAAAACTTATGAATGAAATGGGTCTAGCTCCTTGCGGCGATTTGTTAGCTGGCGCTCAAAGCAAAAACGTACAATATGTTGCTGATCGACATCATCTGTATCTGTTAGCTGAATTGTCGCCAAGCGCTTATGATCTTTTTCAAAAATACGCACCACTACTGCTGTTGTCATCACATACTTCACATCACCATTGGCAAATGGAAGTACAACAGTTAGATCGACCTCATCCCCCTCATTGAAAGCTACTTCGCCTTTCAAAATAAGTGCCAGCCCACCAGCACTAATATCTGCCGTTACAAGCTGATATTTATAATTTTTAAACTGAATGGCTACATCAACTGGTGTTTCAACACGGACATACTCACGCCGTTGAATTTTCACAAACTCATCTGGCTTTGGACAATGCAGCATAATCATTGGAATTGTGCCTGCCTTACGACCAATCACCTCTGTATTAAAAGCAAAAGCTTGATTATCCTCGGTACGAAAGGTCGCTCTAAACTCTGAGCCATCAATTAAAAATGCCGTTTTCTTTGTTGCCATATTAACTGGATAATCAATATAAAGAATATGTTCCTGTTGTTCAACCACTTTACAGCGGAATTTTTCTACTCGATCTGTATAAGTTGGTTCAAGCTGTAATTGTGTACCAATTTTTATTTCCATGAGCATCTCCCCGTACAAAAAATATGGTCTTATTATCTCATGCTATACTTATTTTGGCTATAAAAATTGGCAGTATTTGCTTGTTTTTACGTTAAATATTCTACTTTTAACACATCATGGTGTTCTGCGTCCACAACAATTCTGAATGTTTCCTGTGTTGCACCATCACGTAATGCAATCACCTCATAGCAAAGCCGCTGTTCAAATTGCCCATTATCTGTATAAATATTTTTTACTTCCTGTACATGCACATCATCTTGGAAGAACGTTTTCCAGTCAATTGGCTGAGCTGTTTGCGGTTTAATGTTTTCTTCTTGAATATATTCCATCGCATTTGCTCCTAGTAGCTCACCTGTATCTTTCGCAACTTTTAATTGCACACCATCTGCATAGATAAGTGCTTGATCTTTTGGATTAACGCGCGCAAATGTCACATGCCATGCTTGATGATTTTCACGTGATTCTACATAAGCCACATCTTCCATGCCTAGCTTCTTCACATATGCTTGTGCTTTTTTCAAAATTTCCTCTTGTGATAGCTTCGCCTCATCTACAGGACGCTCTACCAAATACGACAATAAATGCCCACCCTTTTCTGTTAAATCAACATAGCCTAAGCGAATTCCTTGATGGAATTGGATATGGTAGAAAGGATATGGTGCTGTATCACTGCTCTTTGTCACTGTAAATGTAGCATCTTTTATCGTAGGGAATAAATATTTTACTTTTTCAACCGCTTCTTTTTCTGTAATCACTGTATCCTGCAATGCTTTTAACTCAATTTTTTTCTGATAATCTGATTCGCTTAATGTTAGCGGGAAATCTTTCTCGCCATAGCCCTTTAACGTATCTTTTACTGTATCGAAATTAGTATTTGGATTTTTCTGATCAACTTGCTTCACCCAAATATCCATTTTTCCATCATTTTTATAAAAATCAACGGTTGCTGCTGTCCATTCATCTGATAGCGATTGTAAATTCGTTGAAATTTGTGGCATTTTTTCACGCCAACCTGCATAATCACCTGTTTTTGCTGTGCGTTTTGCTTCATCGCCCAGTCGTCCTAAATAGTTTAACCATTCATTCGATAGCTCTTGCCCAATAGGAATATTGGCAATTGAAGAGCGAACCTCTGAGCTTAAACGCCAAACTGAATCAAGCTCACTATGAATTGCCTGTTCATCTTGGAACAGTAAAGATTGTGATACCGCACGCTGAAGATGGGACAGCTTTTCAGATGCATCTGTTAGCTTATCTGTATATTGTGCGAGTACGGTACGCTGTAAATTTTCTTTATCGCCATGTAAATCAATGCTGTACGCTCCTAACCCAATTACTGCAGCGGTTAGAATCACAAGCCATGTTTTCATCAATACTCCTCCTTTCTTATGAACAGAAAATATGCTCTCCTATTTGTTTAATTTGCGGACGTGACCAAATCCATTTGCTTGTTGCTGTTTTTGGGTTGAAATAATAAAGCGCATTTTCAGAAGGATCCCAGCCATTCATGGCATCAATCACTGCTTCTTTCGCTCGTTCATTTGGTTCCAGCCAAATTTGACCGTCCGCTACTGCTGTAAACGCTAAAGGTTGGAATATAATACCTGATATTGTATTCGGGAAATCAGGGCTTTCTAAACGATTTAAAATGACCGCTGCTACTGCTACTTGTCCCTCATACGGCTCTCCCCGAGCTTCTCCATATACAGCATTCGCCATTAATTGTAAATCACGCTCTGTATATTTTGGTGGAACTTGTGTCTGTGTGCCATTGTTATTGCTGCTACCACTACTATTACCGCCACCAGTGCCTTTTTTCACTTGCTGATCGAGAGGCTTTCCTCCATAATAGGTAAACTGATTCCCTGCTTGTAATTGTGCCTTCACCCATTTTTCATCGTAATCAGAATAGCCTGCTAACGCCTTCTTTGTTTTTGTACCAGCAATGCCATCTACAGGTAGGCCATATTTTTCTTGGAAATTACGCAAAGCCCAATATGTGTTATAGCCAAATTTGCCATCAATTTTACTCTTATAAAAACCTAAGTATTGTAGCCTTGCTTGCAATTCGATTACATCATCTCCGTAGGCACCACGCGTAATTTGCTGGTCACTAAAAGCTATTGCATCATTTTGAGGAATCGCAATTATACTAATTCCAACTATCAAAGCAAAAAGTATGCTGACTAAACGCACTTTTATCACTCCTTTTTTAGATAGCTTGAAGCAAAAGAAGCATTTTATACATGAAAATTCAAAACAAGAAAGCGTGGAAATCTTTGACGATTTCCACGCTTTAAATTTTTTTATGCATATGCAAATGTTGGACAAGGTGATGATGTGCAAGCTTTACCTTGCGCAAGCCAAACCACCATAAAAACACCATAAACGGAATCATTAAATAAACCCAGTGACCTTTGAATGATAATATTGTATTGTATAAAATGTGTAATACAATGGGTGCACATAGTGCCATTGCAATCATTTCTTTTGTTTTTACAAGCTTTGAAAATTTAGCACGTCCATAATAATAGCCCATTACTACACCGAATAATGCATGACTGGATACAGGTAATAAGGCACGCATAAATGCCGTATCCAAGCCAAATGATAGCAAGTAAAGAATATTTTCAACCGTAGCAAACCCAAGCGATACACTTGTACCATATAAAATACCATCGTAAGGGTCATCGAACTCCACATGGTTGTAGATAGCGATTAATAAAATAAACCATTTAAAAAATTCTTCAATGATACTAGCGAAAAGCACATCTTGAAGATACAGATATGGAAAAACCCCTTCCTCTGTTAATACATATTGTAAGAACATGATTGGGAACGTTAAAAATGCGCCGTATAAAAACGTTTGAAATAAAGTTTTTCTTGGCTCCGTAGCCATCTGATTGCGCAAATAGAAATAACTAAAAAGCGCTAGACCGGGAGCAATGGCAGCAGATAATAAAATGATCATGATGCCGGCTCCTTTCAACAATAGACTCCTATTATTATACCATGTTATGACAAAAAAACTTTTTAAAAGGGGATTTTATTTTTATGAAAAAGACAATTTTATTAATTCATACAGGTGGCACCATTTCCATGGCAATGAGTGAGGAAGGAGCTGTTATGCCAAATAAGGAAAATCCACTAATAAGGGAAAGCAATAAGCTCAATACATTA
This sequence comes from Lysinibacillus sp. NPDC098008, assembly GCF_044760715.1. Taxonomy (NCBI): domain Bacteria; kingdom Bacillati; phylum Bacillota; class Bacilli; order Caryophanales; family Bacillaceae; genus Lysinibacillus; species Lysinibacillus sp. NPDC098008. Next base: position 190,855 of record NZ_JBIWBA010000003.1, on the reverse strand, counting down.
GCAAAAATTATTGAAATCGAGGCTTTTAACCTTCCTTCCCCGCATATTACACCAACAGAAATGCTGCAATTACGCAATCTTATTTTAGAACAAGCGGCAGCACAACCGATTGATGGTGTGGTTATTACACATGGCACAGACACATTGGAAGAAACGGCTTATTTCTTAGAGCTAACAACCAATTTAGCCATTCCTATTGTGTTAACGGGTGCGATGCGCTCCTCCAATGAACTTGGTGCTGATGGCATTTATAATCTAGTTGAGGCTGTTCGGGTAGCAGTTGATGAAGAAGCACGTAACAAAGGCGTGCTTGTCGTTATGAATGATGAGGTACATCTTGCTGTCAACACAACAAAAACAAGCACAAGTTCTGTGAATACCTTTCAATCTCCACAATACGGGCCGATTGGATTGATTACAAAGTCGCGTATCTTATTCCATCATGCCCCTATTCGTCGACAATATGTAGATGTGCATAATTTAACAAAGCGTGTGGCACTGTTAAAAGCTTATGCTGGCATGGAGGAAGACCTATTAGATATTGTCCTTGCGTGCAAATATGATGGTGTTGTACTTGAAGGACTTGGACAAGGTAATGTTCCTCCATCTGTTGTTAAAGGCATTGAAAGCCTGATAGAGCGAGGCATCCCCGTGATACTTGTATCCCGCTGCTTTAATGGTATTGCAGAAGGTGTTTATGGCTATGTTGGCGGCGGCAAAATGCTGGAAGACTTAGGCGCAATTTTTGCTACAGGTATTAATGGACAAAAGGCACGGCTAAAATTATTAATTGGTCTTAATACAACAGGCACACCACTTAATTTAAGAGATTTTTTCCTGTAAGCCTATCATTACACTCCCAGCGTCAGGTATCTTTTTCCTGTCTGAACCAAGATAAAAAAGGCTGTATAGGCTTGATTTTATGCCTATACAGCCTCAATGCATTATTTTCTTCTTTGAACAATTGCTTGGGCAATGCATTCCCCATGGAAGCGTCCATTTTCAATAAATATTTCATTGGCATTATTTCCTGCTGCAATAACACCTGCAATAAACAAGCCTTCCACATTTGTTTCCATTGTTTCAGGTGTAAAATATGGACGTCCTGTTTCCTCATCAATCGTTACACCCATTGCTCGAATAAAGGCATGGTCTGGATGATAGCCTGTCATCGCAAACACAAAATCATTTTTGATGACCCTTTCCTTACCATCTATTGCTAAAACAACCTCATGCTCTCGTATTTCTACTACATGGCTATTAAAATGCATAGCAACTTCGCCTGTTTTAACTACCCCTTCAAATTCAGGTAATACCCATGGCTTAATGCTTGACGAATATTCACTGCCTCGATAGACAACTGTGACACGCGCACCCGCTTTATTTAACTCTAACGCTGCATCCACCGCTGAATTTTTACCACCAATCACCAGCACATCTGTATCGAAAAATTCATGCCCCTCTTTAAAATAATGAAAAACCTTTGGTAAATGCTCACCCTGAATATTTAAGTAATTTGGATGATCATAGTAGCCTGTTGCAATGACTACATATGGCGTTTCATAGCAATCTTTATCTGTTGTTACTGTAAACATATTCTGCTGTTTTACAACGCTTTGAACTTTTTCGAAGCGGTTGACTTGAATATTTTTAATACGCACAACTTCACGATAGTAAACAAGTGCTTGATTGCGCTTTGGCTTACGTCCCTCAATAATAAAAGGCACATCGCCAATCGCTAAGCGTTCACTCGTACTAAAAAATGTTTGATGTGTAGGGTAATGATAAATGGCATTCACAATATTTCCCTTTTCAATCACAATCGGTTGTAATCCAATATTTTGCAAAGCTATTGCTGCTGCTAAGCCACAGGGACCGCCTCCAACAATAATTGCATCTGCTTGCTGCATTTCCTGACACTCCAATCAACTTTAGATTAGCTATAGTTGCCAATCCTTGCTCTCATCTAATAATCAAATACTTCTTTATTATACGCCTTTTAGTACATTCTGACTGTTTATTTACTCAAAATATCAATATCAATCACATGACATTGCGGCTTTGCTCCAAGACGTAAAGGCAATAATGTTGTCCCATAGCCGTTACTTACTAAGGTCATCACACCATCACGCTCTCGGTATGAACCGTTCGGATGCACGCCATAAGGACCAAAGCGAATCTGCCCACCATGTAAATGTCCCCCCATCATTAAATCGGCACGAAACTTTGCTCGAACCTTTGCAAAAACACCGGGATTATGGGCAATAAAAACAACTAAATCATGTTCTCCCACCTTGTCAAAAGCTTTGTCGAAGCTATGCTCCTTAATCGTGGTATCTTCAATAGCACTAAGCCAAAAACGGTTTTTTGTTGGTAATTGCACAGCATCATTGACAATAATTTGAACATGATGTGTTTGGAAAATATCCTTTAACCGCTCCTCCCCCACTTCTCGATCATTATTTCCCCAAACAAAATAGGTTGGTCCTATAGAGGTTAACAGCGTTAAATTTTCATGGATACGTGAAATAGGTGTACGACGATCTGCAAAATCACCACCAATAATAACCGCATCAAACTGCCCCTCTAACTGTGTAATCATTTTTTTATTAACTTTCCGTAAATGTGTATCTGAAATAAAAAACAATCGCACCTTTTCCTGCTCACCCTGTAATGTAAGCCTGTGATATAAAACATTGTTTTCATGTGCTACCTTCCACATATACAGTAGAAAGCCAATGACTACTAAAGCTAATAGCCCTAAATATAGCATTCTCTCGTCTCTCCTTACGAAAGCAAAAAGACGATTCGTTTCTTGAAGAAGAATCGCCTTTTGCCCAATCAGACATACGTTTGTTTTGGTATAAACGTTTATCTGTCATTTTATACTTACTATAAAGTAATAGCTTATTAAGGTAGCTTAATCACTTGCCCAACGACAACCGTATTAGAAGACATACCATTTGCTGCACGGATTTTCGCTAATGTAGCCTCACTGCCATCACCGTAATGATTTAAGGCAATGCGGTATAAGTTTTCATTTGGCTTAACAGTATGTGTGCTTGCTTGAGCGGCTTGCCTTGCTGCTTCCGCTTTTCTCGCTTCTTCAGCTTGTCTTGCAGCCTCAGCTTTTCGTGCCTCTTCTGCTCTTCTTGCTTCCTCAGCCTTTCGTGCCTCTTCTGCTTTTCTTGCTTCTTCAGCCTTTCTTGCTTCCTCAGCTTTCCGTGCCTCTTCCGCTTTTTTGGCTTCTTCAGCCTTTTTCGCTGCTTCCGCCTGTTTTGCCGCTTCAGCAGCCTTTTGTTCAGCCGCTAATTTTTCAGCATCTTTTTCAGATTGCTCCTGCGCTTTTTTATCATCTTTATCCTTATCAGATGCCGACGCCTCTGAAGGGTCTAATTCCACAACCTGTTCAGTTGAATTTGACTCTTTCTCAGCCTGCTCAATTGTTTTTCCTGGCTCATAAAACTTCCAAAAATAGATTAATATTGTTAATGGAATTAGAATAAAGATAACAAACAAAATGGTCATTAGTGGTGTTTTACGTTTAGAGCTTTTCGGTTTTTTGTTTTTATTACCATTTTTATTCATTCTAGAAACTCTTGATAATGTTTGTTGTTCCTTTTGCTCATCTTCAAATGACTGACGATGCTCTTCTATTTTATCACGATAATCTTCTTTACTCATTCGCCTTCCCCCAACCTTACTACGCTTTCTATGATTCTATTATGACGAATTTTACGAAAAAAGTAAATGACTCTCTGTTTGTAACTACATTCCCATTAAAAGCTGCTGTAGTCGACTTTCCCAAGCAATCATATCGATTTTCGCATCTTCCTGTAAGCGTACTTTTTTGATTTTATCATAATAGATGCCACAATTTTCACAACAGTTTTTTGGCTTTTTCTGCAATTTTTGCCCAAAGTACCCGACAAGATAGTCACGCATACAGTCTTTTGTCTGAATAAGCTTATACATATCATCTACTGCATGGTATTTTTCTAGGGCTAAATGATTGAATCGAACCTTTACTTGCTCTGTAGACTCCTGCTGAACCCAATAGTTCAATACACGAAAGGCTGTTTCACTTAATTCGCCATTTTTTAACATATGCACTGGCTGTATTTGCTGGGCAAGCAACTCCTGATAACGATCAACATGATGAGCAGTGGGTAAATCGCCTGTTACCACAAATTTAGCCAGCTCCTCATCACCCTCACAATATAGCAAGATAGCAAGTGCAGACTGACCATCACGTCCAGCACGTCCAATCTCCTGCATATAATTCGCAATATTTGCAGGCATTGATTCATGAATCACTTGACGTATATTTGGCTTATTAATCCCCATTCCAAAGGCATTTGTTGCAACAATCCAATCTAACTCACCATCTATAAATTGCTGCTGAATAAACTGGCGATCCTCTGCTCCATAGCCTGCATGATATGCTGCTGTACGGATGCCTGCCTGTAAAAATGCTTCACAATATTGCTGTGCACGCTTGCGAGAGGGTACATATAAAATACCCGGTCCTGCCGTTTCCTTTACATGCTGCATAAGCCACTGTGCTTTCTCTGCCTTATCCTCCAGCAAGACCCGACCTAAATGAATATTTGGGCGGTCTACATTATACATAAATTCAAACGATGTCCTTAATGATAGTGTTTCACGAATATCCTGCACAACTTTACTGGTGGCAGTTGCCGATAATGCTAAAATGGGTGAGCGATTTTCCTTGGCAAACCATTCACCAATCCTTAAATAATCAGGTCGAAAATCAAAGCCCCATTGCGAAATACAATGTGCCTCATCTACTACGATTAACCCTAGCTCTATCTGTGCCAGCTTTTCTTGCACCTGCTGCTGTAGTAGCATTTCAGGTGATGTAAAGATAAAACGGTATTGCTCTAAAAAATGAAGTGCGTAACGCTTTTCTGTCGGCGCTAAAAAAGAATTTAAAGCGACTACTCTCTTTTCCCCAAAACGCTTTAGCTCCTCCACTTGATCCTGCATCAATGACAGCAATGGCGACACAATTAGGATAGGCTTTTGCAACGCATATGCTGGAAGCTGATAGCATAGTGACTTGCCCATTCCTGTTGGTAGTAACGCAATCACATCATTTCCTTGTAAAATCGCTTCAATGACTTCCTTTTGCCCTGGACGAAAGGAGGAGTAACCAAAATGTTTGTGTAATAATTGTTCAAGCTCCATTTATGCTTCTCCTTTCGCAAGAACAAGCTTTAATTGAAAATAGCTAATATCCTGTAGCGCTTCATGTAATATTTTTAATTTTTTTGTTTGATAGTGCTCGGCTGCCTGCCAAACTTTTTCAGCCTCCTCAAATGAAACGAATGGACCAATCGAAAAGTTCGGCTCATACATTGCTATTTCGACAAAATGATCCTCTATTGTGCTACGTTTTAACTGACGAATTTGCGCAATTTGTTCAATAGAGTAGCCTTGCTCATATAATTGGGCGGTTTGCTGCGCTGAATCCGTTAATAATATTTTAACTTTTAGCCCCTCCGCTATTTGCCCAAGCAATGGGTAAGTCTGTTGCTGCTGTACTTCATTTAATAATATATGCAATAGCTCAATAAAGGCTAACTGACTATCTAAAACTGTTTCCTTGCGCTCATGTGCAAGCTGCTGCCATGTCCAGCCTGGTAAACGATAGCCGCTTAATCGATAGAGCACAAGCTGTTTATTGGCATCTGTGACAGGAAGTTTATGAAATGCCTGTGTGCATTCTTCTAGTAGCTGCTGCTGTAAATGCCCTTCCTGATAATGATGCTGCTGCAAAAATGACCGCACCCATGCCTGAATCGACGGCTCTCGACTAATTGGCGTAAAAGAACGTACAGCTGCCGTTTTATGTGACAAGCTTTGCACAATTAAAGAAAGACGTGCAAAAAACACATGCTCATTTCCTCGGTAGTGCCAACCATCAAAGAAAAAGCTTGGCGTTTGTGTAGCACGTTGCAGACCTAGCTTTTCCATGTAAAAGTGACCAGATTCCTGCACTTTTAACCAACTATATTGCATAAATAACGAAACTGCCTCATCAAATGTTGCACGAGGTAATTTTGGCAGTAAACCAAAATATTGATGCAGTTGAAACAAGCCAATATCTTGAACCGTCTGGCCTGAGCGCTTCCCTCTTAAAACATGATAAGCCGCCGAAATCGTTCGTTCCTTATTGAGTTTTTGAAAGATTTGCAATAAAATTTGATGAAACATTGACGCAAATTCCTCCAATTTAATAGTATTTAAGTTGAAATGTAAGATAAACATCTTTAAAATGAGTATGAAGCTTTGTAGGAACATAAAAGGAGAGAAAATAATGGCTAAATACACAATAGTTGATAAAGATACATGCATCGCTTGTGGCGCATGTGGAGCCGCAGCACCTGATATTTATGATTATGATGATGAAGGTATTGCCTTCGTTATTTTAGATGATAACATGGGAACTGCTGAAGTTCCAGAAGATCTATTAGAAGATATGCAAGATGCATTTGAAGGTTGTCCAACTGACTCTATCAAAGTAGCAGATGAATCTTTTGATGGGGATGCACTCAAATACGAATAATCGTCTGAATCCCTTTGAAGGCATCCTTAACTGGGTGCCTTCTTTCATCTATTCTTGTCTTTTGCATTCAACATAATCCTATGGCTCATTATTATACATACCAATCTATTGGAGGAATGATGATGTTTCAGCAGTTACAAGTCGAACATAGTTTATTTCATATTGATGAAAACCATATGGATCAATTTAAACATCTTGCTGCAAAATGGCAAACGATTCTCCCAAATGTTCATGCAAAGTGCCTAAATGAGCTAGATTCATGGGCTGCTGTTTTAAATAACTGGTTTTTCTTAAAATCTCAGCATCATCACAATCTTGTGCTGAACCCTATAAAAACCTTTGATTATTCTATTAATACATTTTTAATTGATGAGCTTCAAAGAATTCAAATAATTCGAAAAATAAACAAAAATGATAATGATGATTTATATTATTTCATTGCCTTTCAACTAGGCAATGCGATTGACCTATGGATTTATAATACCATTCAAAAAAGCGCTGAGGCTGATGTACTACGACAAGCACGGCGATCCTATTTTCTTGCTTATTTACATGATCGGTGTCAAGTCTATAATGCCTCCTTTTATCACAACCAAACAAGAATGCTTAAAATACTTGCACAAACAATTCGAACACAAAATTGTTTTAGAGTGGCTGTACATAGCGCCGTCAATCAAGCGCTTGATATGTATGAGCAGTATTTTAAAGAATAACCAGACTTATTTTTTGCAAGTTTAGTAGCTATACTTTTCATGTTATTATTGCAACGATATTTTAGGTATGATAAGATTTTAGTAGTTGGTACTAATAACAGATATTATCTCATAAAGGAGTTCTTTATAATGATGGATAATTTATTACAATTAAAAGATAAGAATATCGTAGTAATGGGTGTCGCAAATGACCGTAGTATTGCTTGGGGCATTGCAAAACGCCTATTTGATGTTGGGGCAAATGTAATTTTCACCTATCGTCAAGAACGTTCATTAAAAAAATTACAAAAGCAATTAGATGCAATTGGACAAGCTGATTCTCTTGTTGTGCAATGTGATGTAAACAGCGATGATAGCACAAAGGCTGCTTTTGATGAAATCGGAGCAAAGGTTGGGGTTATTCATGGTATCGTGCACTCTGTCGCTTTTGCACATGCCGAAGATTTACACAATCGCTTCCTTGAAACAACACGTGAAGGTTATGCCTTTGCACAAGATACAAGTGCCTATTCATTAATTTCAACAGCAAAGGCTGCACATCCTTATATGACAGAGGGTGGCTCTATTGTTACAATGAGCTACCTAGGGGCAGAGCGCGTGCTTGATGGCTACAATGTCATGGGTGTGGCAAAGGCTGCATTAGAAGCTTCAATGCGCTATCTTGCTGCTGATATTGGTCAGGATAATATTCGCGTCAATGCTATCTCAGCTGGTGCTATTCGTACACTTGCTGCAAAAGGTGTCCCTTCCTTTAACACAATTTTACACAAAATTGAGGAAACAGCTCCATTAAAGCGTAATGTTCAGCAAGACGAAGTTGCAGATATGACGATTGTTATGCTTTCTCACCTCTCTCGTGGCGTGACAGGCGAAACGATTTATATCGATGCTGGCTATAATATTATGGGGTAACAACAAAGAAGTATGGAAGATCAGTAATTCTTCCATACTTCTTTTAGGTTTTCAGCGTTGTCCATATACTTTGTATCAATAGCATCATGCCTGCAGCAAATAATAATAGATACACCAATTTTAAAAATAGCTTTTGATTGAGCCTTTTAAATAATAATTGCCCTAGAATAAGACCGATAAAAACGATGGGCAAGGCATACATACTATAAAGCCACACCATTTTACTTGTACCTTCAATTGTTAATTGCGATAGTAAGCTAATCAAATAAATAAAAATATAGTAGGCTAGTGAAGTTGCTCTAATTGTTTCTTTGTTTTTATGAGTGCTCGCAAAATATAGTAAGAGAGGCGGTCCAGCCATGCCGATGCTTGTTGTGAATATTCCTGATATAAAGCCAACACCATAATCCCTACCGCTTGTTTGCTGAATCGAAAGGTTTTTAATTAAGAGCATTGTTAGCCCTATTAGCAGGACTGCTATAATCAGTTTGAATGTTGTTACATCAACTATGGCAAACAATATACTACCAAAAGGAGCCCCTATAACACTGCCTATTATCACCTTTCTTAGCAACACAACGTCAATATCCTTGCGAACCTTCCAAATCAATGAAAATGAAATAACAAGCGATAGCAATATATTGATTTGCATCGCCTCTTGTGGTGAAAACAGCAATAATAAAAACGGAGTGGCCATAATCGAAAAACCAAACCCTGTACTTGTTTGTAAAATAGCCGCTGTTAGAATAATAAAAAAGTAAAAAAGTAATTCTGGCAAATCGTCACCTCACATAATCAAATTTCTATGAAGCGGCAGCAATAACACGCTTTAATAACAATGACAGCACACAAGCTATGAGTAAAAATACCGCAATCATTGCTAGCACGCCCTCCCAGCCATACTTCATCCAAAATATGCCCCCTACTGTTCCACCAACACTTGAACCCGCATAATAGAAAAATAAATAGAGAGAGGAGGCTTGTGCTTTATCATGTAATGCTCGTCTACTTACCCAGCCACTTGCAATGGAATGCGCTGCAAAAAAGCCAAACGTAAAAACAGTAATACCAATAATCTTTACACTCAGTAGCCCATGAAGCGTCACAGCCGCTCCTGTAAACATAATGGCAATCGCTAGTAGCAGCATGCGCTGACGACCATGGCGATCCGCTAAACTACCAAACCAAGCAGAACTAAATGTACCTACTAAGTAAATAACAAATATCCAACCAACAAGCGCAGCACTTAAATTATAGGGAGAAGCCATTAATTTAAAGCCAATATAGTTATATAGTGTAACAAAACTGCCCATCAACACAAAACCAATACTATAAAGACATAACATAGAACGATCTTTTAAATGTTGCCAAAGCGTTACTGCTAATGCTTTCAATTGCAATGGCCGAGCGCTAAAATGCTGAGAATTCGGCAGCATCCAAGCAAATAACACACTAATAACAAGACTAATAATCCCTAACACCAGCATCCCTATATGCCAATTATAAAAATCGGTTAATGTGCCAATAATAACTCGTCCACTAAGCCCACCAACAGAGTTGCCACTAATATATAAGCCCATTGCAACCCCTAAGCTTGCTGGGTCTATTTCCTCGCCTAAATATGCCATCGCAATCGCTGGCAATCCCGCAAAAACAACGCCCTGTAATACACGCAGTAGTAAAATTGTTTCGAAATTAGGCGCAAAGGCAAGTGCAAGCGTCAAAATCGAGGCAGCAAAAATGGAGATAGTCATTAATGATTTTCGCCCCCATGCCTCAGACAATGAACTAACAATAATTAAACTAACTGCCAAGGCAAAGGTCGTCACCGACAGCGATAAACTAGCAATCGCTGGTGATACTTGAAATTCTTCTGCAAATGTAGGGAGCAATGGCTGGGTAATATATAAATTAGCAAATGTAATAAAACCTGCTAAAAATAAGGCCCAATTCGCTTTATGAAATGCTTTCGTTCCTTTTTGTATAAATGCCATCATACCCTCTCCTTTACTTCTTCAACATATAATTATTATTCTAGTACACTATTTGGAAAAACACACGAATACTTTGCCCATAACCTAAGCATCATCACAAATTGTACTCAATTTTCAGTAATTTACTATTTTTGGCTATCGAATAGTATGCTACCATTGTTATTAACTATTGAGCTAAATTGGGAGGAATTATAATGAAAATTATTGAAGCATTAGCCCTTGCAGCACCTTATATACATCTTGCATTAAAAGAAGAAGCAATCGTAGGTGTCGTTGACAAGGAAAGTGAAACCGTTGTTAAATATTTAGCAGGTAAACGAGTGGATTCAGGTTATCGAGATGGGCAAAAGGTTAATCCTAATGATCAAAATGTTTATATTGCCTTTAGTGGCAAAAATGCAGATGTTATTATTCCAAAGGATGTATATGGTGTAGCCATCAATGCTTTTTCATTCCCAATTCGTGAAAATGGCAAAGTTGTAGGTGCCTTAGCCTTTGGTCTACCAATCGATAATGAGCTGAAGCTTGAGGATTATATGAATACAATGGATCGTATTGTAAATAATTTACAAAATAAAGTACATACCATTGCCTCACATTCAGAGGAACTAGCTGCCACAAGCGAGGAAATTAATAAGCAGGCACAGCATGCTTTAGAGGATTCTGAAAAAACAAATGCAGTAACAGATTTAATTAAAAGCATTTCTCGCCAAACCAATTTACTTGGCTTAAATGCATCTATTGAGGCGGCTCGTGCTGGGCAGCATGGTGCTGGCTTTAATATCGTGGCACAGGAGGTACGCAAATTATCCTTTGAAACGTCCAGTGCAACCGAAAATATAGAATCATCACTACAAAATATTAATAGAAACCTTGAAAATCTTAAGCAAAATATGGGGCAAATCAATGATGCAACAAATGAGCAGGCACAGCTTGTCCAAGATTTTAGCGAAATTATTGAGGAACTCACTGTACTTAGCCAAGAAATGAAGGGCTTTATGCACAATGCCTTAAAATAATAACGAGGTGACACACATGATAATAACGATTGATAATGAATTAACGTTACGTACTATCGCTTTAGAGGATGCAGAGGCTGTTTTTGCCTTAACAGATGCCTCTAGGGAGTATTTAAGAGAATGGCTACCGTGGCTTGATTTCACAAAAGAAGTAGCAGATACAACAGCCTATATTGAGAGCTGCATCAAAGAACATGCCACAAATAGCAGCCTTTCCCTTGTTATTCTTTTTAAAGAGAAAATTGTTGGTATCACTGGCTTTAACAACATTAATCCTAACAATAAAATTGGCACAATCGGCTATTGGCTTGGCGAAGGTGCACAAGGGCATGGCATTATGACCAAAGCAGTAAAAGCTTTACTACAATATGCCTATGATGTCTTACAGCTCCATAAAGTAGAAATTCGTGCCGCAGAAGGCAATATGAAAAGCCGTGCCATCCCTGAACGTCTTGGCTTTGTCAAAGAGGGAACGATTCGCGCAGCAGAATGGCTCTACGATCATTATGTGGACCATGTTGTATATGGCTTACTTGTAAGCGAATGGCAGCAACAAAAATAATAACTAAAAAAGCGACCTGACAACTTATACATTGTCAGGCCGCTTGCTTATTATTGAGCATATTCTCCTATGAATTGAGCGATTTCACATCATTATTGGGCGCACTCTCCTGCGGATTGGATGATTTCACATTATCCGTATCCTTCTCCAGACTTGCTGCAATTTGCTCAAGCTCAGGACGTAGTGTGTGTTTACCAGCGTAGCTTTCAATTAGTTCCTTGACATCAATCCCTGAAGTTTCCTTCAATGATTCCTGTAATGTAGACATTAGGTTCGTTGCATAGGCTGTCACCTTATTAGCGCCACTGCCGCCTTCACCGCCACCAGTATCTACAACTGTAATCTTATCAATATTGCTAAGTGGACTTGCCAGCTCTTTCGCATATTGTGGCATCATGCGAACAATCATATCAAGCACAGCCGCCTGACCATATTGTTCAAAGGCTTCTGCAATTTTACGTTTTGCCTCGGCTTCTGCAAGACCACGTAAGCGAATAATTTCTGCCTCTGTTTCCCCTTTTGCACGCTCAGCATCCGCTTTCGCAAGACCATCTAAGCGAATTTTTTCCGCTTCTGCCTTTGCCAAGGATTCGATGCGATATTTTTCTGCATCTGCCTGTGCCAGCTCACGCATTTTCTCGGCTGAAGCATTTTGCTCAACCGCATAACGATCAGCATCTGCTTTCTTTTTCACCTCAGAGTCATATTGCTTCTCACGACGTAAAATCTCTTTTTCCTCTAATTCAATTTGCTTTTGACGCTCAATAATGCGAATTTGCATTTCTTGCTCTGTTACTTCCTGCTTGGCACGCGCTGTTTCAAGTTCATACGCTTGGTCAGCACGAGCCTTCGCAATATCTTGCTCACGGCGGAATTCAGCCACCTTTAATTGGTTTTCTTTTTCCGCTTCCGCAATCTCTGTTGCACGCTCAAGCTCAGCCTTTTGCGCTTCCTTCGAGGCTTCCGCACGCTTAATACGTGTTTCTTTCTCCGCATCAGCTGTTGCAATATCAGCATCACGTTTCACCTGGGCAATACGAGGCTTACCAAGTGACTCTAAGTAGCCGTTTTTATCACGTACATCTTTAATCGTAAAGGACACGATTGTTAAACCCATTTTTGCTAAGTCTTGAGAAGCCACTCGCTGCACTTCCTGAGAGAACTTATCACGGTTTTTATAAATTTCCTCTACTGTCATCGAGCCTAAAATGGAACGTAAATGACCCTCTAATACTTCACGCGCCTCATTTTCACGATCATCCTTCTGCTTGCCTAAAAATTGCTCTGCCGCTGTAGCAATTTCAGAAATAGAGCCACCAATTTTTATAATTGCTGTACCATCAGCCATTACTGGTACACCTTGCTCTGTATAAACCTCGGGCGTTGTTACATCCAGCTTACTGGATAATAAGCTTAATGGTTGTGCTTGCTGGAAAATTGGAAATACAAATGTACCGCCACCTCGAATAATTTTTATACGATTTCCTGACTCATCCGTATGTACATTTTTGGAGCCAAGATAGCTACCTGTGACAATCAGTGCCTCATCGGGACCTGCCGTACGATATTTGGTTACATATAAGCCAATAAGTGCGATTAAGATAAATACTACAATGCCGATTGCAATTAAAATCTCTATTGACATAAATCGATCTCTCCTTTATATAAATTTTTTCTCATAAGATTTTACAAGAAGCGTTCCATCCTTCACATCTACGACAAGCACTGTTGTATCATAGTCAATAGCTTCATTACTATAGCCTGTTGCTCTTTTCGAAATCATACCGCTCGCTGTTTCAATCACAACCTCTCCAAAGCCATCTACGGGAATTGGTACAATAACCCTTCCTAACTGACCACCTAATGACTCCTCTGTATAGGCTAGGGAAACATCGGCTGACCGAAGTGGAACAAGTACAAATAAATAAAAGATGGCACTTAAAATAGCTCCGATGATACATGCAGCAATAATATTCCAAACGCTAGGAAATAAGGCTAGTTTTTCTAAAATAAATCCTGCTGCTGACATCAACGTTATAAAAGATAGAATAACACTCGGATTAAAAATAGGCAGCCCTTCCCCAATGCCTTCAACAGCATCACCAAAAAACATTAGCAATATTGTTGCAAGACCTGCGAAAATTAATACGACTAAAAAGACCTGTTCGAGTGAATAGCCAAATAGCGTCAAGTTGCTCACCCCTTTTCATCTTGTTATCTACTATACGGATGCCTCCTACAAAAAGTTTCAAAAAAATTCAAAAAAAGAGGAGCATCAAAAATCATGCTCCTAAACACTATGTATAACTTTATTAATTATGAATGACCTGCTCCTACTGTATGATGAATAATTGCACATCATGCCTTCCATACTGTGCGGCAATATATTCAGATTCAACAAGTATGTCTAATCTACGCCCTTTAATCGCGCCACCTTTATCCGCAGCAATTGCCTTAAATCTTTCATTAGGAGTTTGAATTTCAACAATGGACCCTAATGGAATAATGGTTGGGTCAACTGCTACAATTCTTAAATCTTTAAAATAAATACTGTTTTGAACATTTATGCCAGTAGCTGTGATACCACTACAGCCATTACAATCATGTCCATAGTACGTGGCATGAAAGGTTAGCCACTTCGTCTTGCTTTTTTCTAGGTTTGCACCGTCTACTTTTTGGCTATCCTGTTTAACGACCTTTAGCTGTTGTGCTTTGCTATAAATTGCTATAACAGCATTCTCATATTTATTTTGGGGCGTATGTTGAAAAATCACTTGCTTATCAACATAATTATAATTATAGCCATTATATTCCATAAGGCTCAATAAACTAAACATGATACAACAAATAACTAACACTACTTTATATAGATTGCTCATTTCTTTAAACACCACTATCAATTCTTAAATATCTAGCACCTTTATTTTTTCTAAAAAACTCTCTAAAATCTTCTGTGCCTCCCACTCCAAATAATCCATCTCCATGGAAATATGTAAATTTAGCTCACCCATTTCTTTATAAGCTAATGCCATAGCGCGACTATCCACTTTTAAATTGTATGTATGCTCATCTTTTAGAATGTTCATTTCACTCATTCCCTTCAATGAATTCGAATTCCATTTATATATTTTCAATTAATTAATTTAAATATTTTTATATACCCCTCCTTGACTTAAATACGCTACATTATATTTTTTCATCTTTGATAAATAAACAAATCGCCAATGCTTCAGCATCTATAACGCTTATTTTACCTTTTGATTGTGCAATGATTGTAGAGGCAAACTCTTTCACTAAAAACTTTTCCATTAAACACCCCTTATTTTCCATTAATTAATCTATTATTCTTTCCAATACTTTATGTTCTGGATAGTGCACCATTAAATAGTCTTTTAAACTTTTTAAGCATGTAATACTTTTATCTATAATAGATTTTCGCTGGAGCCCATTTGATATAATCGTAAGGGCAGACAAAGCCTAATCACAATACAATGTGATAAGGAAGTGAATTTATGGAGGACAAAAATTTTGAAGTAAATATGGAAAACTCCTCTCAAAAAAATGATTTTGACATACTAGCTAAGGTTGTACCTTCTATTGATGCTAAGCCCATCACATCTATAGAGATACAGCCTTTTTTTCATGATGAAAATAAAATATTGGATGAGATTTATTTGGAAATTACTGTATCTGAAAAAGATTACCTTGAAACCAATACTAAATTATTTGATGTGTATCAAGATATTTTAACGGAGCTTGAAATAAACCCTAATAATAGCTTTAAAGCAAAGTATACGCTTATTGCTGTTGGAAAATTAGAGCAGGAAACGGAAATTGTTGCTAGACCGTCAAGTGAAAACCATACACAAGCTGAACTGATTTCTCGTGCTTTAGGGATTAATGATAAAGATACTTGCCTAGATATTATGTATCGAGGAAATTCAGATGTTTATACTGAAATTCAGCCTATTGGCTATAATTTTGTAGAAACGGCGATTGAAGTACCTCCACACAATAGAATGTGGGCTATCTATGAAGTGCAGCAACCACCAATTGTAACAGATATATTTAATCCTACTCAGGATGCTTTTACAAGAGAAAGCTTAGCCTATCAATCAATTAATTATGGTAATACTTCATCTATGGTTGTTGGGAGAAGCACTAACGATATTTGGCGTTCATTTGTACAGTTTGACTTATCTGCCATTAACCCTTCCTATGTATTACAAGCCTCTTATTTGCGCTTATATTACAAGGATTTAGTACCTACTAGCTTAAGGTTAGAAATTTTAAATGCAGATAACGCATGGCAAGAAACAAATATCACTAACCTAAATCGACCTCACCCTATTGATTTAATCTCTAGTGATTTTACAGTCAATACAGCAAAAGGCTATATTGAGTTTGATGTACTTAAGATTGTAAAATTATGGGTTGCACTAGAAAAGATGAATAATGGGTTTATTATTCGCTTATCCAATGAAACTGAATTTGCTCAAACAACCTTTTACACTCGAGAAACGATTCTACCACCTGAATTAGTAGTTGAATATTTTGATTCAAGGATATTCTCTCAAGGAAGAAGCCAGCAGCTAACCGAAATCTTTATTTATAACGCCAATAATGTAGATATACAAACGGAAATTACGGTTGATTCTGTTTACGATTTTACAACACTCGCTACTGAAATCTATATAAAACATGTCAATAATATAGCTGCTGAAATCACACCAAGACCAAAAGATGAGTTAATAATGATAACTGAGATTTCTGCTAACAAACC
Organism: Lysinibacillus sp. NPDC098008; assembly: GCF_044760715.1. NCBI lineage: Bacteria > Bacillati > Bacillota > Bacilli > Caryophanales > Bacillaceae > Lysinibacillus > Lysinibacillus sp. NPDC098008. The sequence continues at coordinate 174,280 of NZ_JBIWBA010000003.1, read as the reverse complement.
TTATATTCCTGTGGAAATTATACCCATTATTAGTGATGCTTCTAACATTCAAGCAGAAATTACAATAACAGTACCTCAGGTTGACATGGAAATTACTATTCCAAGCCATGATGAAAGTAGCATTTTGATTGAAATTGAAGCACTTGATATTTGGACTTCATTTCTTCCTGTAGAAATTTGGGCTAGTAAAGATGCGATTCCTGCTGAGATTATTTCAAAGGTACAGAAAGATAAAAATCTACAGACCATTATTGCTATTTCAAAACCTGCTGTTGAGGCAGAAATTGAAGTTAAATATAGAAATGATATTTGGGTAGAGATTGAGCCAAATATAAAATCAGATATACCGAGTGAAATTACTGTCACAAAGTCCTCTGTAGCAGCTACTATTACTGTCCAAAGATACAGTGACCAAGATAAAGAAACGGAAATCTTTATTAAATATGTTGATGATATAAACACTGATATTGATGTCAAGCTTATTAGTCAAGTTAACACTATTATTGCTATTAAAGCTGTAGCTCAAGTAGCTACCGAAATTGCTGTAACTAGGCGTAAACTGTACACAGAAATTACTATTCCAACCTGGGCTGACGCTGATGTCGTAGCTGTAATTGAACCACGTATTTTGATGGTAAATAATATCCATACAATCATTGTAGTAAATGGCGAAATATCTGGCTATGCATTTATTATGTAAAAAAGGAGATTACTTATTATGATAATGAAAAATTATGAAATTGGAGAGCTACAATCATTCTTATTCAATTTAATTTTAAAAGGTAAAGAATCAAGAATGAGAACTCGTTTTATTCACTTATTGTCAAATCAATTAGAGCTTCTACAGCAGGAAAGACAGCAATTAATTAATGACTATGCCGCTAAAGATGAGGAGGGCAATATTGTAACAGAAACGAAAACTATCAATGATAAAGAGGAAGCGCTTGTTGTTTTCCCTTCAAAAACAGCAGAGAAAGAAGCACAAACACAAATTATGCTGATGATGAATGAAGATTTTATTATAGAAGAAACAACAGAGAAAATGGACATGCTGCAAACTTTACAAAAGATAATTTTAAATTGTGATCTAGAATTTACTGGTCATAAAGCTGCTCTCTATGATAGATTTTGTGAAATTTTTGAGGATATTCCACTACTAAAATATTCAGAAGCCGCTCAGTGATTTTTTACAAGGATAGGGGTGAATTTTTCTCCTATCCTTTAATAATTTATAAAAGTTGGTGAAACAATGCATGATGAAAAATTTGGTGAGCGATTGGCTAGTGCGGAAGTGGAAATAAAACATCAGGAAAGCCGAATTTCTAAATTAGAGGGTAATCATGAATTGCTCCATCGTTTAACAGTTGTATCTGAACAGCAGCAGGAAATGAATAAGCACCAACAAATACAATTAAATAGCTTGGATAAAACTTTTAATAATATCAATGTTAATTTAACAAAATTAAATATGTCGCAGATTGAATTGCAGGAGGATGTCAAAGAGATTGGCAAACGAGTTGATAGTATTGAGGATGATTTAGAGCAGGAGGCCAGCAAGGACAGTGTTTCACTCAGTGACATTATTAAGCAATATCTTCATTGGTGGGTGCTTATCCCAACCGCTATTATTGGCGCTCTAATTTTAAAATCGTTAGGACTATAAGAAAGGACCTGATGCAATGAAAATTAACTGGAAAGTTCGTATGTATAATCCTCAATTTTGGATTACAGTCGGTTTATCCATTATGACTCCCCTATTTGCCTACTATGGTATTACAGGTGCGGATTTAACGACTTGGGAAAGTGTAAAAACATTACTTATAAATGCCGCCTCTAATCCATATGTCTTAGCTTTAATTGCTGTTAGTATCTACAACGCCATTCTAGACCCTACAACTGCTCATATAAGAGATTCATCACAAGCGTTAACCTATAAAAAACCGAAATGAGGTGATTCACTATGGCAAACTTTATCTGTCCAGTAAAAAATGCAAGATTAACAAGTAAGTTTGGATGGCGGAATCTTGGGTTTGGGAAGGAGTGGCATCAAGGTGTTGATCTTGCCTCAACAGGGAAGGTTCCGATTTATGCTAGTGCGGCTGGTGTTATTAGCCGAGCGCAGGCGTTAAGCAGCTATGGGAATGTTGTAATGATTAGACATACAATCAATGGCAAAGTATATGAAACGAATTATGCACATTTAGATTCCTATTGTGTGCGGATTGGACAAAGGGTTAGGCAAGGGCAGCAAATTGGTGTTATGGGCAATATTGGTCGTGCATTTGGCATCCATTTGCATTTTGAAATTCATCGAGGGCTATGGGCTACTGGGCAACCGAATGCGATTGACCCAATGAACTATATTTCATTACTAAATCAAACAGCTAGCAAAGGAGAGTTAACAATGTCACAATACACAGAATTACTAAATAAAATCAAACAATTAGAGGAAGCGTTAAAAACAAAGCAAACGATTATTTCTTCACAAAATGCCTCTAAAATCCATAGTGATGCATGGAAATGGTTAAAAGGTCAAGGTATTACTGACGGCTCAAATCCTCAAAATTTTTTAACGCGTGAGCAATTTGCCACAATGCTGAGAAGATACCAGGACTCCTTCAATAAAAAATAACCTCCCTATTCTATACATTCATTCAATCAAACCATGTTACAATAGAAAGGAATTTTGGCAACTAAGGAGATTGGGCATGAAGCTTTCAACAATTTTAAATGTTTGTATTCTAGTATTTTTTACGTTACTATTCGTCAATGACTTTTTCCCTGACACAGCGCTTGCTGCGACACTAACGAAAAAACTAATTTTGATCATACTAATTGTTTTAGTAATTATTCAGATTGTTGCAGATAAAGGTCAATATAAAAAGCTATCCCAAAAAACTTATGTCGGGTTAACACTATATACAGTTGGGCTATGGATTGTCTTAACATTGCTTGGAGGCAAATCCCAAATTGGTCTATCATTCACAAGCCCGCTATTTTATATTATTGTCGTATTGCTTGGGCTTGATTTGCTACGTGTTTCCAAGCAAGCTAAGCGTGAGCGAGCGGAGGAAAAATAACAGCACATGCTATCCGCTATTTTTGACGTTCTATCCGTCACTTTTAGCACCCTATCCACCACTTTCATCGCGCTATCCGCCACTCATCCAAAAAAGCATGTCACCGATTGGCACTGCAATCGGCAGACATGCTTTTTTATGATTCTAAAACATTTAAAATAGCGTCAAGCTCAGTCACAGCGTGATCAAGGCGTTCCTTAGCCTCGATATTTTGCTTTTTTAATTGGCTAAACTCTAGCAAATTTTTCTCATGCTTTAATTTAATAGATGATAAGCGTTCAATTCGCGCCTCCACCTTTTCAATAGCCTGCTCACAAACCGTTGTCCAGAGCTTTTCTGAGTGCTGCATTTCCGTTGTAGACGGATTGTGCTGGCGCATAATGCGTGCATACACCGCTTCAATTTGTTCAATTAATTCCGCGTAGAAATGACGCTCTACACGAGTTGTTTGAAATGTTGGATGCTCCGCCTCTTTTGCATACGGGGTCACCTGACGTAAAAGCTTTCCAGCATTTTCTCCAAAACCATGTGATAAATTCAGTACATTCATTAATTGCAATAGTAGACGGATTTCTTCTAAATTAATAAGCTGTGAATCAATATTTTCTTTTACTTTTAACGATTCCATATAACGTCGGTTGAAATGTTCAATTTCGCCATTGCGTTGCTCTACTAAATGTACACTTGCATTGTCTTTTAAGCTTTTAATATAATGAATAGCATGGCTTTTTAGCTCCTCTATCGACAGCAAGTTTTCATTATCTTGTTGTGGCTTGTCTCGTTGAACATACGCAAATGCATTTATTTGTTTAGGCCATTGAGCTGTTGAGATTTCTTCTGAAACATTATAGCGTATATAAATTCCGTGCATTTCCTATCCTCCAAGTCCATTAAACAAGTATCTTTTAAAGACCATAAATCGAATACAGCATTTTTTCAAGTAAAAACTGTCAGCAATCATTTAAAATCTTAAATGGCTGGTACTAGTTAGTATAGCAAAACAGTGAAGGTTTATGGGAAATTTTATCTCGCAATATTTTATAGCTGTCGTATTTCTTGAAGGCTTTTCCCTGCTGTGAACGCATGAATAGATGCGATTTTTCCAACTGATTTAAAATTTGCGCGATGATAAACTTTTGCTACTTGTTCATTTATCGGTAAAATCCATAAATACTTTAGTCCCCATTCTATGGACTGTTGCTGAATATGCTGTAATATATAGCCGATCAGCCCCCGCCCTCTATAGCCTTCAATAGTTGCTACACTTTCAACTCTCCCTTGATTTCCTGCTACAAAAATATTTGCTGAGCAGCATGCTTTCCCATCTATCCTTAATAAATAATACGTAAAATGTGGAGAGTGATATGTTTGCATAAAAGCTTGTTGAATAAGTGAAGGCTCTCCAAATGTCGTAATGCTCATTTCAACTGCTAGTGCCTCTTCCATATTGGCATCTGTTACACGTTCAATCTGGATTGCACTATTTGGTGTAAGTGGTGCATACTCGCCATTCCAGCATTGGATCGTATCTAGAAAGCTTTCGTACTGAAAGCCATGGTACTCTAGTGCCTGAATGCAAGGTAGGTTATCCTCAAGATTGTATAAATACAACCTTGGGATAAGTGCTTTCGATTGATAGAAATTTTTAATATCTTGTAAAAACGTATCTGGTTTATCAATTTTACGCCAAATATGTGCATGGTTTGCATCATAATAATTTGGTAATGCTTGATTATAAGCAAAAGCCCCTTCCTGACACAGTTCTATTGCACTGAACGTTTTTATATAGTCAATATCAAGCTGCATCATATGCTCTAAGTTATACATGCTCTGTTTCCTCCTCTATCCAGCTTTCATATAAATGCTCTAATTGCTGCTGAAGCTTTTGACGCTGCTCCTGTGCAAGTGCTGGCTCCTGTAGCTTTGCCTCTAGCTTTTCAATTTGCTGCTCAATTGGCAGCTCTTTTTTCATAGACGATCTTTTCTTTACTGGCTCTGGCTCTGTAACTTGCTGCATCAGCTCCAGTCGCTTATGCCTAGCCCATTCATAATCGCCCTCAAACACAGTAATTCTTTGCTCTTCAATCCATGCTGTTTTCGTAAATATTTTTTGTAAAAAATAGCGGTCATGGGACACACCAATAATCGTTCCTTCAAAGGATTCCAATGTATCCTCTAATACCTCTCTTGCCTCAATATCTAAATGGTTCGTCGGTTCATCTAATATTAAGACATTAATATCCTCATGCATTAATTGTGCTAAGCGTAAACGCATTTTTTCGCCACCACTTAAATCCTTCACTTTTTTAAAGACGTCATAGCCGTAAAATAAAAACTGTGCGAGTATATGACGAGCCTCAGCCTCAGATACAGCAACACTTTCACGAAAGGCATCGATTAAGCGAATCGTTGGATTTTTATGCTCAAATTGCTGTGATAAATAGCCAAACTTCACATTGCTGCCAATGGAGCAAATACCTTGGTTTGGCGTAATCTCTCCTAGCATGATTTTTAATAATGTTGATTTGCCACAACCGTTGCTACCAACGATTGCAACACGCTCTCCAAAATAAATAGCAAGCTGACTATCTTGGAACAATGGCTGTTCAAATCCATGACAAATACCTTCTAGCTGCATAACCTCTTTGCCACTGCGTTCTGCCATTGTTAAGGCTAGATTCATTTTCTTTTTCGTTACAGGCTTTTTAACACGCTGTATCCGCGCCAGCGCTTTTTCCATGCTTTTCGCACGTCTATGCATTGCTGCATTTGGGGGATTCGCTTCATTCGCCCACTGTTTTAAACGCTTAATCGCTTCCTGCATTTTTTTTATTTTCTTTTGCTGCTCTTCATAGCTCGCAAATTGCTGCTCAATTTTTGCCTCTTTTTGTGCCACAAAGGCATCATAATGACCGTTATACGTAAAAGCCTCGCCATCCTCAAGTTCAATAATTTTATGTGCCACCTGATTCATAAAATGGCGGTCATGGGATACAACGATTACAATGCCTTCAAAATGTCGGACATACTGCTCAAGCCATTCAATGGCATGCATATCCAGATGATTCGTTGGCTCATCTAGCAGCAAAATAGAGGGCTTTTTTAATAAAATTTGCCCAAGCATCACCTTTGTTTTTTCGCCACCACTTAAGCTACTAAACGGTTGCTCAAGCATAGCTGTTAGCTCAAGCCCATTGGCAATCATCGCTAGCTGAGCCTCTACCTCATAGCCTCCCTGTAGCATAAATTGCTCCTGTATTTGTCCGTATTGCACTAATATTTTATCTGTTACCATCGATTGCATTTCCTGCTCAAGCCGTGTCATTTTTTCCTTTAATATATAAAGCTCCGCAAATGCCTCCTCCAGCACTTCCCTCACAGAATGCTCTAGGTAATGTGGAATTTGATGTAAATAGCCAATCGTTGCTTCCTTACTTTTAATAATACGTCCCTTATCAGGAGTATCAATGCCAGCCAGCAATTGTAGAAGCGTTGTTTTGCCACTGCCATTGACGCCAACAATTGCTACATGCTCCCCACTATTTACTTCTAACTGTAAATTTTCAAATAATACATTACCACCAATAATTTTTTGTAGTTGTTCAGCTTTTATTTGCATCGTTTTTTCCTCCAATGAAACGTGCGAAAACATCCTTCAAACACAAAAAAGACTGCTCATTAACAAGCAGTCTTCTTCCCTTATCATTTGTGAAAAAGAATGGTTAATTCGCTACGTTTATTATTTGATTTTGCTTAAAAATGGACAGACCTCTCCCGTTGTTCGCAAAATCAAAAGTAATCACACGTGCAAAATACATAGCTGTATCCACTTTTACACATGTTTTCGTAGCGTTTTTATTCATTCCTTTTCACCTCCGTTCACAATAATTATTTCTATTATAACATTATTCGAATTATTTGAAAAGAGGCTATGTTTTCGCTTTTTTCACAAAGAGCTTTACAAATGGCACAAGAAAAACTGACACGACTAGTACACGAAAAAGCTGAAAAGCCGTCACAATTGTTACATTAGCATGCACAGAAGCGGCGATAATCCCCATTTGGTCAAGCCCTCCAGGCACAATGCTTAAAAAGCCTGTACGGAAATCAAGGCTATATAGGCTTGTCATGGCAAATGTTAAGCCATATGCTGCCCCGATAAAAAGACCTGCTGATACAAATGCATAAAAGATATGCCTTTTCGATAAATGTAAATCTTCCTTTTTCAATAATAAGCCAATATAAATACCAATCATAAGCTGTGCAATATGCAATAATGAGCCAGGTAATTGAGGCACGTCCACCCCTACCATATTGATACCCATTAAGAAAAGGATAGGACCTAGCAAATAGCTTGTTGGAATTTTTATCTTTTGAGCCAACCAGCCAGCTAAGCCACAAAGAGCTAGCATGCCAGCTACATGCCATGTATAGGTTCCAGCAATCATTGTGCTCTGTCCACCAGACCCTGCAACTAGTAAAGGAACAAAGCTTACAATTAATAGCACACGAAGAATTTGGAAGAAGGTAATAACCGCTATATCCATATCTTTTTGCTCCTCAGCAAAGGCAACAATCTGTGACATACCACCGGGTATACAGCACGTTAAGGCTGTCGCAAAGTCCAAATCCGTCCGCTTCGCTACAACATAACTTACTGCAAAAAATAGCAGGATAAACAGCACATTTAAAACAATAATACTGCCTAAAAATAGCTGAATATCTCGCACAGCCTCTGGTGTAAAAGCAAAGCCAATCGAATAGCCTGCAACAACTAAGCCAAAGTTACGAAAAAAACGATGCCATTTTAATTGCACGCTTGTTGATAATTGCACAATCAATACCGCTGTAATCGCCCCTAGCATCCATGGCATCGGTATATGTAAAAATTGAAAAATGATTGCGCCTAATAAGCCAATGCATAATGTTATAAACATATGCCTATCAAAAATAAACATTACAGCAACTCCTTAAAACATTGTTGTCCACGCTCGTTCGTCTTAATCCCAATCGGAGTATACAATATATTGCTGACATTCCAAGCATTGAAATAAATAGCCTTGATGTGAGCCATTATTGCGTAAAGAAGTCGCTAGCTCCTCATTTGTATAGCCATTAAAATGTTCAAGCTCCTCAGTAATGCCCATATCCACTAGCTCCTGCCAGCCAACATAGCCAAGAAAGGCACAATAATCCGTACAATGGGCTAGCCAATTATTGCCTTGCCAGCTGACATAGCCAGGTGTTCGATAGAGCACTTCATTTGTATAGTCCTCATTGCTGACAAGCTCTGAGTTTAATAAATCCTGCTGAAATTCGCCATCAAATTTTTGTGCGGCAAGCCCGCTATGAATACAGCTTGGACAAAGGTACTCCACCTCTTCAATCGCATAAATACCCTTTGTACAATAAATATCCACTTCTTGCTCACAGCAATCACAGACAACAATTTCTCCTGTTTCAAAAATACCAGCCTGTAGTGGATTTGGCATATATTTAAACATTGGTAATGGCGTTGTTAGCTCCTTTGTTTCCTGAATTACTCGTGGCAATAAGGGGCTAACATTTTGCGGATTATCCACCCAATATTTAATGGAGCTATATTTTTTCAGGTCTTTTTTATTGTTTACATCCATTATCGTTGTAAAAATTTTAGACGCCTCGTTATACATACGTAGCATACAATAAATCTCCACTAATATACGCAACTTCACTTCTGTCGGCTCTGCTTGTTTCACTTGCTCCTTTAGCTTATGCATCTCATTAATACTTTTGGCATCGGCACTATTAAATAGCTTTCTTTGCTGATTCCACTGCTCTATCAGATTTGTTGTCATGGCAGACCATGCCTCCATTTTTTCCTATGTATAGCTATATATTTTACCATAGTAAAGTATAACGTATATCGAAATATTATAAATATACTTTAAGCGCAAAGCGACTAGAGGCTCCCTAGTCGCTTTGTAGGTCACTGCTAATTATATCCTAATCTCTTACTAGCGTAAGATAGAACAGACATGCCGCTGCACTACAGGCAAAAATAGTAATGCTCATAGGAATGGCTGTATACTCTCCACCAATACCAACTAATGGTGACACAAGTGCACCACCCCCAAATGGTAAAATACCTAAAAAGGCAGAGGCGCTGCCCGCTGCTCTTCCTTGCCTTTCCATTGCTAGTGAAAATGCCGTTGTCCCAACAATACCAACACTTGACACAACGAAAAATAAAGCGATAAGCACGAGCCAAAGTGGTCCTTGCAATGTAATCGCTAGCAGTAGCAGTAATGCACCACTAAATGACATCATAATGCCGTAAAGCAATAATTTTTTCTCTGCCATATGGCTGGCAAGCTTCCCTGTAACTTGTGCTGCAATAATAATGCCAACACCATTTGCGGCAAAAATAAAGGAAAATTGCTGTGGTGTTGCCCCATAAATATTTTGCAATACAAATGGAGAGCCTGCGATATAGGCAAACATCCCCATCGAAACAAATGCCTGTGATAGTGCAATTCCCATGAAAACACGGTCTTTTATAAGGAGATGGAATGTTTTTACCGTTGCAAGCACACCGCCTTCTGCCCGTTTATCTTCTGGCAGTGTTTCCGTAAGCGTGAAGGCAACTGCTAGAAACATTCCAACGCCGATTAAGCTTAAAATAACAAACACTGCTGGCCATGGTACAAAGCGCAGGACAGCACCGCCCAAAATAGGCGCTACTATTGGTGCTGCTCCATTGACTAATGAAAGCAGTGCCACAAATTTTGTCAGCTCTTTACCCGAATACATATCTTTAGCGGATGCCCTTGCAATCACAATACCTGCTGCACCTGCAAATCCTTGAATAAAACGCAAACCAATAAATGCCCAAATCGATGTACTAAATGCACATAATAAGGAAGCTGCTGCGTACACAAGCAATGTAAATAGAAGCGGGCGACGTCGTCCATGAATATCACTTAATGGGCCAAATAATAATTGACCAAAGGCAAGCCCTAATAAACAGGAAGTAATACTCATTTGTACAAGAGAGGCTGTCGTTTCTAAATCTTTTGCAACAAGCGGCAATGCTGGTAAATACATATCCATCGATAATGGACCAAATGCCGTCAACGATCCTAAAATAAGTACAAACCATAATTTTTTATGATGTATATTGTCTGTTGCTGTCTTCAATCATGTCTATCCTTTCCTTTTATTAACACGCCTTGCGACAATTGCTGCAACTACAATAACATAATTTTGGCAGTGTTTAAAACGTATCATCTTTAATCGTTGAATAGTGTTTAAAGATTTCGAAACTTTATTCTTCTTTATTCGTAAAAGATGAAAAGGGGGAATTTGTAATGGCAAGAGAAAAAAGAGAGTGGCATCCGAATTTTGTTGAATATATGGATTTTATTGTACAGCACCCAACCTATAGTGGACTCCCGATAAAGCAAAGGGATGATGGTAGCTGGTCGTGGATAGCGGCTGCAACGACAAGCATTGGCAAGCAGCGCAAAGCTTGGTGTGAACAAAAGGCACAAGCTTTAGGTATCCCAATTGAGGCTGGCGTCTATGCGAAAGTGATGCTAGAAATCCATCCAACTAAGCAGAAAGTTTGTCAAACATGTGGAAATGAAATGTCCCTGTATTATCTCTATCCAAGCGCAAATTTTATTAAAGCTCTTCAAAAGAAATTTAATGTTACATATAGCGAAATAGATTGTATCTATGATATTTGGGATGATTTATTGCAAAAGGGCTTCTCAAATCATCAAGTTGCCAAGTTTCTAATAGAAAAAGGTAAGCTTCCGCTTAGTTCACAAACTGCTAGTCAAGATGAAGTAATCAATGCACTAGAATCGCTCTGCCGTTATCAAGGTAAAAAAATATTAAGCCCTGGTGCTATGTCAAACTTCCCAGACCGCTTTGATGGCTTCCACACCTATAATCGCTGCTGTAGAGCCATTCAGGACAAAGGGCGTTCAAAGGAAAATCTTAAATCTTATACAAAGGATAGACGAGCATATGAATATTTAAGCGATGGCAATATTCATGCGGCAAACTCCTTTATGGGCAGTAAGTTTTTTGCAGGCACTACCGCTGACCATATAGGCCCTATTTCTTTAGGCTTTGTGCATGATCCACGCTATTTGCAGCCAATGTATGGTAGTGATAATTCAACTAAACGAGATCGTTTACAATTCGTCGATATTGAAAAAATAATCGACATCGAAAACAAAACAAATATTTACCCTATCTCACAGCATTCAAGCTTACTTTGGGAATATATTAAAGAAAACTACCAAAAGCATCCTGAAATCATTGAAACTACTTACCGCAATGCTTTAAAACAAAATATGGCAAATTTTATGTATATACTAGCTAAAATATTAACGCAGTGTGGTGCAAAAGGTGCTTCTGTGCTGGAGCAAATTTTCTTAGCACCTAAATACACATATTTTAACTATTCATATGAATTTAATGAAAACGGTGAAATCATAAAGCAAACGCCACGCCACTTTACACAACGTAGTGCCAACGAATATGAGCGCTATAAAAGAATCGCCTTTGAAGCTATACATGACTATGCTACAAAAGAAAATAGAAATACTAAACCATCCTTGGATAATGCTGATTTAGTATCCTTGAGCTTATTATGTCAAGACATTACCAATGATGGACCATTACCTATTATTAAGGATAAAATTTTTGAGTTATTTCAGGTGATTCAACGCAAAATCATTAGGACATTTTAGGAAAACAAAAGAGCTAGCTATCCATTGGCATAACTAGCTCTTCCTGTCTTTATAGCTGTAAGCTCAACTGTCCAAATTCATTACTCTCTAAAATATCAGCGTCCTTCAAGGAATGGAGAAGGTGATCGTAACTAAGCTTTCCTTTTAGTGCTTTTATATAGGCTGATTCGGGTTCGCTTGTGTATTTGGCATCCTCTGCACATTCAACATGCTCTAAATCCCCTATTGCGTCATAGGCTGTAATTGGCTGATTTGCTGTAATGGGAGCAGGGAATAATGCATCTGGCATCACACCAATATCCTTTCTTGTGCAAATAATAATAACCCTTTTTCTTTTTTGAGGAACACCGTAATCGCTTGCAAGCAATACTCTTCCCTCTGTGTAATAACCCAGCTCTGAAAACATGTCTAAAATACTAGTATAAACAGCGCCATTTTGAAAGCTTAGTAAGCCTTCCACATTTTCAAATACGATAACCTTAGGCTTTACCTTTGACACGACCTCTGCAAACTCTTTAAATAATTGATTTCTTGGGTCATCAATAAATCTAAAGCCAGCCATTGAAAATCCTTGGCAGGGAGGCCCTCCGCAAATAATATCAACAGAATGCTCAAGCGCTTTTGCCACTAAATAATCTTTAGTAGCCTGTACTGTAATATCACCACAGTGCACGTCTACCTCTGGATTATTGATTTTCAGCGTGATACAGGCACTTTCCTCAATATCATTGCTTAGCACCGAATGGATGCCTGCTTCCTTAAATCCAGCAGTCATTCCACCAGCTCCGCAAAATAAATCTAATGAGTTTTGACAATTACATTTCTCTACAATATTACGAGCAATCTGATAAGCTAGTATTGTTGGCACAGCATTTCCAACCTGTTTTAGCATTTGCGTCTTATTGCCAAAAAATAAATAATCATCTTTAAAAGATTGAAATCTTGCCGCTTCTCTTACAGAAAGCACTCGATCATGCACGGGATGAACATATGTACCATTCCCTGGTCGATTAAAATATGTAGTTATCGTATAACTTGGCTTTGTATAGTCAATACGACCATAGAGAGTCGTTCGTCCACCAGTTTCTGTAATTCTCTTTAAACGCTTTGATTTTTCCACGGTTTCCATCGGTATATTCTTCCAATTCCCACCTGGTGGTACAGAGCGTATCATTTCTAAATCTAAATCACTTAATTTAAAGGTTGTATGATTCAAAATTTCGCCATTTGCTATCTTGCTATATTTAGCTGTGATGCCTTTCGCTATTTTTTTGGATCGCTCATCTAAATCGACACCACTTTTTAATATCACTGTATCAAGTGAAGCAGCTCCAGTTAAAATACTATCAGCTAATTCTAAGCTTATCGTTGGAATTATATGTTGAATAGCATGGTAATAATCTTGCGTTAGCTTATTTACTTCTAGCATCTCACTATCCTCTTCCACTTTCTTAATTTCATATGCTTCATATGCATATTCCTCAATTAATTCAATCAATGATTCATCCTTTGTTTTTAAATATTGCTGTACAAGCATACTGATTTTATGCAGCAAAGGTGAATGAATAGGAATAGGGAAGCAATCGATTTCATAATTATTCACATGATTATTACTACTTGTCAGCTTAAAAAACCAATTAATAATAGTTGTATTAAAAAGACCTAAAATTGCATATAAATCAATGCCATATTTATTTTCATCTACTGCAATAAAATTACATGAATTTCCTAGCACATAGTTAGGCTTTATATAGGCAAAGGTTACTCTTCTCTCTTTTTTCATATTGACAACTTGCTGGCAAATAATACGTTCTTTTTTTATATACTTATGCTTTTTACTATTATGAACAAACGTAGCATCTACATATTCGCTGTTATCCACGTCATTAATTTCATAATACTTAATATGCTTTCCTCTAATTAAGGGGTAGCCCGTGTTCCCATTCACGATTGATTGTTTATGGGTTGTTAAATCTAGCTCCCCTCTTGAATTCACGATAAATGGCAAGTCCTTCACAATAGGAAATTTTCTAAGCTGCTTCAATATTAAATATTCTTGTTGATTAATTGGAAAAATCGCATTGCCAGTGTTTTTATTAAGTATATCGTTGATATGCACATCTGTTGTTTGATAAGGATTTTTCAAATAATCCTTCGTTACATTGATTGTTTCCGTACTAGCCCCGTTTTTCATCACAATTGCACATACTGCCTGCTGTGCCTCGATATAGCCACTGCCTTCACCTATCAGCTTGACAGACAAAATAGTATGCTCCATCAGCATATATGTGCGCAATCTAGCACATGTCTTATCTGAAAGAATAGATGCTGGAATTAGTAAATGAATAAAGCCATCTTTATTTGTATAATTAGCGATAATTTCCTCAACAAAAATCTTATATAAATTCAAAACCCCTTCTGTTGAGTAAGTAAAGGTTTTATCCACTAGCTTAGCAATTTCAGCGTACTTTAATTTATCAGCATTAAAATCGTCACTATGACTATAGTGATTTTTTTCTGCCTTTAAATTTTTATATGGAGGATTTGTTACAACAATATCAAAGCCGTTAGCAATAATTTCCTCTGAAAAAACATCCGTAATTTTAATATATTTAAGTGTATCTGCCTCTAAATCAACCAACAAGCCAGAGCCTATATGTGTATCAAAATAATGTTGATCCAACTCTATATTAAAATATAATTTTGTCAGTTCAGTAAGCATTTTTTGATATTGCGCTAAAGCCTTTCGATTAATATCTGCAACATAAATATTATTGATTAAGGCTTCCATCTTTTCTTTAGTCAGATTTAATTTACTAACTTCCTTTAAATATGAAAAGACAAAATGACCTGTGCCAGCACATGGTTCTAAAAACCTTAATTCCCATATATTTTTACCGCTTTGATCTATTTTAGTAACAAGCTCTTCCATCATTACATCCGTTAAATCTAATGAAGTGAAATAGCTCCCCGTTCTTTTTCTTTCTAAAGGGTTCATCTGCATCTCAACATGCTTACTTCCTTCTTTGATTCTTTCCCATAAGGCTGTTCTAGAATCATTTGCAATCTTCTGCCCCTTCAAAATAGCACCTCCAATATTTTAATAATATAGCATAAAACCAAATACGAGACAATAAAAATGAGACGTTTTGCAATATCTAACAATACCTGTAGGCGATTTGAAGTGCGATACATTTTGATTGCTTTATATTAAACAATTTGATATTTTAAATATAAATTTATAAACAAATTATAAATACGTTTGTTTTTTAGGAGGTTTCCTAGTGGATGTAAATGAACAATTTTGGCAGGCTTCAACCGAGGACATTAAAAAAGGATATATAGATGAAGGCTCCTATTTTACCTGCTTATTATGTGGTGAAAAGGTGGAAAAGGGCATTATTTACCCATATGAAGGTTTATTGTATGAGGCCGAGAAAATGATGCAGCAGCATATTACAGCAGCACATCAATCTGTTTTTCATTATTTAAATGGTCTAAGTAAAAAGCTAACAGGCTTAACAGAGCATCAAAGCCATATTTTACGATTATTTTATGAGGGAAAATCAGATCAGGAGATACAAGAGGAGCTGACAATTGGCAGTGCTGCAACGATTCGTCATCATCGTTTTGCGTTAAAAGAAAAGGAACGTCAAGCGAAAACATTGTTGGTAATGATGGAGTTATTAAAGGAACAACATCACAAGCAAGACGATTTTGTGCCGATTCATAAAACAGCTACAATGATTGATGATCGCTATAACATCACCCTTTCCGAAGAACAGCAATTATTAATGAAGTTTTTTCCGCAAGGTGTTGATAAAGGGCTTGTTCGCCTGCCCAAGCGTGAAAAGCAAAAAATTGTAGTGCTACGTGCCATTACAAAGCTTTTGGAGGAAGGGAAACACTATACAGAAAAGGAACTCAATGCAGTCCTTCAACCAATCTATGAGGACTATGTTCATATCCGCCGCTATCTCATCGAATACGGCTTTATGGATCGAACAGCAGATGGTAGTGCCTACTGGGTTAAAAAATAAGAAAGCAGGTTTGTTAAATGGATCATAAGAAAGAATTAAAAGAAATGTATAAAGAGATAAAAATTGAAGCAGGCGTTTTTACCATGACCAACACACAAACAGGAAAAGTATTTGTTGGTAGCTTTAATAATTTAAAACGTTTAAATGGTTTTCAATTTATGTTAAAAACGAATACTCATACAAATAAGGAGCTTCAGGCTGATTATAATGCCTTTGGTCAAGATGCCTTTGAAGTGAAGGTTGTGGAATATTTAAAGAAAAAGGAAGAAGGCTATTTTGATGCTAAAAGAGAGCTGGAAAAGCTAGAGCAAAAATGGCTGGATACGCTGCAGCCTTATGGCGAACGTGGCTATAATTAATATTCACCTCGCGCATTTACTAGCACCATAACTGGTAAATGCGCGATTTATATCGTTATTGAATCTCCTGCTGAACTTTTTTTGTTAATTTGCTGAAAACAAGCTCATAGGAATGTTTGATTAGGTTTTCGATCAATTCCATCGGAACATCTTCGGCATCCATATAAATTGAGTTCCAGTGGGTTTTATTCATATAGTAACCCGGTATAATGCTATCATACGATTCACCGTAATTCCTCTGCTCGTGCAGGGTCACATTTTAACGTAAGCACAGGCTTACCCGTTGCATTGCCTCCAATCATCGCATACATTTTCCCACCAATATGGTAGCGATCTGCCTGCCATTCCTCTTGATAATCATAAATCGTTCCACGAAGCTGTAAACAATACGCATGAATCATGGCTTTTTTCATCTTTTAAACTCCTCCCTAAATAAAAAACACACGTTCGATTATTAGTAGTATAATCGACAACATGTGTTAAAACTAGCGTTATTTACCTGTGCTACGATCAAACATCCCAATCACTTCTGTTGTTTGCAATATATTAACAAACGATTGAGGGTCGGTTTCTTTAATCGTGCTTTTAACATCAGCAAGCTGGTAGCGTGTAATTACCGTAATTAAAACTTGCCGATCTTCGCCAGAGTATGCACCCTTCGCATCCATAATAGTTATGCCACGATGTAGCTTGTGCAGCAGCTGTTGCTTTGCTGCGTCACCCTTACTTGTAATAATCATGAGCGTTAACTTAATATGGCTTGTATGAATGGTATCGACTACTTTGCCTGTTGCATAAATAGAAACAAGTGTTAATAATGCAGCATCCCAGCTAAAAATAAAGCCAGAAGCTGCCACAACAATACCATTCATTGCCGCAAGTAACGTACCGAGCGGAAAATCACGTTTACGGCTTAGTAGCATCGCAATAATATCAAAGCCTCCAGAGGAGCCTGCTGCACGAAAAATCATGCCCATCGCAAAGCCTACAATAACACCGCCAAACAAAGATGCGAGAATTGGCTCCTGTGTCGCTTTGTATATCGGAATAACATATAGGCTCACTGATAACACAGCCACGGAAAGAATTGTGTAGCTAATAAAGCGCTTGCCAAGCTTGATCACGCCTAAAATCAATAAAGGCAGATTGAGCAGTAAATTTAACACACCTGTATTAAGAGGTGTAATAAGCCCAAGCATAATAGCAATTCCGCTTAACCCACCACTTAAAATTTCATGGGGAATGAATAAAAAATTATAGGCAAAGGCTACAACTATGGAAGAAAGTGTAATGATTATTATATTACGCATATGGTATCCCCTATCTCACAACGACTCTTACTTATAGATTATCCAATTTAGCCCTGCTAGAAACCTTTACTTCTTCCGCTCTTCCTTTAACGGGCTATGTTGCTGCTCCCTATTATCGGCAACCTTATAAATACGCTCTAGCATTGGCGGATGTGTGTAGCGGAACCATTTGACAAGCAATGGAGGATTCACCTCGCTTAAGCCTGAAATCGTTAGCTTTTGAAATGCTGTAACAGCCGCTTCTCGATCATTTGTAAGGGCAATGGCATATTGGTCAGCCCTTGTTTCCTGATAGCGCGAAATATAGTTCGATACAGGATTTGCGGCAAATAATAAAATAGAGGTAATCAGTAAAAACAATGGATATGAGCTAATATTACTGATTTTATGGATTTTTAATACCTGCCCATAGCGTGCTATCAATCGGCGCATCACCTTATTGGTTAGCCATAAGCCTATTAATGTTAATAATAAATAGCCTGCTATACCAAAATAAATATGCTTTTCTACATAATGCCCCATTTCATGCGCCATGATAAATAAAATTTCATTGTCTGTTAGTCTATTTAAAGTTGTATCCCATAGTACAATTCTTGAGTTACTGCCAATGCCTGTCACATACGCATTTAAAGCATTCGTCTTTTCAGCCATATTCACTTCATAGACATGCTCCGCTGGAATATTTGCCTGCGTTGCAAGCGATAAAATCTTTGTTTCCAGCTCTTTATTTTTCAATGGATAAAAATCATTATATAAAGGATCAATCACAACAGGCTGAATAAACATTACAAAGATTGTAAAGGGTATCGTTAAGAGCCACGTATAAAGCCACCATCTTTTCTCACTCTTTTTCATAAGCCAATAAATAACAGTCACAATAATGAGGCTCATCCCAAAGCTTACCCAAAAATCAAGCACACCGTCCTTCATCCAAGATGCAAAGTTTTGGGTACTGATGCCATAGCTTTTACTAAGATAATAGCGATAATAATTTAACGGCAATAACACGATATAGAGCAATAGTGATAACAAAAATAAATAGCCTGCATTTTGTACAAGCTTCCACTTTGTTTGAGATGTCGTTAGTTTCTCAAAATAGCGTGACACACCTATAAGCAATATGAAAAAGTAAATCAGCCATTCTAAAGGCGTTGCAATAAAGAACAAAAAGTTTCGTATTTTTGAATATTCACCACTTAAAAAAAGCTCCTTCCCTGACATAAACATTACAGGGTCTGCAGCCGTCCCTTGTAAGACACTTGGTATTTTCCCACCATCACTATGGAATATATACCAATACATACAAAGCACGTAAACACCGAATAATAGTAGCGCAACAATGCCCATTTTTTTCGCTATGTTACTTCCTCCCTCGCTTCAGCCAAAAGTTCGTCCTATAGTAAGTGTAAGCAAATTTAGCAAAGTTAGAACAAAGATATTCTGACTTTTTATCAAATTGCATTTGCTTCTTGCTATTAGTTCCAGTTATTTTGCTGTTTAACAAAGGGACTGATATGGGTATTTATTATTACCTCTTCTCGCCTATATATTGCTGTATTCAGCAGCTATCATCAGCATTCAAAGCTCATATACTTAGTCAAAAGATTTACATAATGCTACACCAATAGCCGACAGCAAAACGATTTATCATCATTTCAAATTAATTTCTTCTTCTCGTCAGACATCAGACTAAAGAACGTTATTTTTGCCGATATATACTCTATAGGCAATAGGAGGTACACATTTTGAAGAAATTAACCATAGTAGATAATTGACAAAAATGAAACATATTTGTGGATTGCTTTTATTGTGTAAAATTTTGAGTTATAATAAATGGTAAAAGGTAGAGCATGGTTTTGAAGGAGCTATGTACGAATAAGAGGGCATAAAAATAAGCTGAAATTATACGGCCATATAATTTCAGCTTAAGGTATTATTGTTATAAGCCGAGGTCTTCTTTACGAGCTGTATCAGGTATACTTTCTAAAGAAGTTTGCTTTTTCTTTTTTCCATCAGTCGTTTCAATGTTTGTATATTTTACTAATATTGTTAAAACGATAGGGATTAGGATAGCTGTCGTCACAGCGGAGGCTGCAACCTGTACTGTTGCAATTGGAGCGATGGCTGCAAATGACGCATTCGCAGATGCAATTACTCCTGGAACCATTACAGCATTACCCGCAGTAGTACCTTCGGCAGCCCCAACAATTGGGTTCCATCCTAAGGCTTTAAATATTAAAAATGCTGCTCCTCCTGTAAATACAATTGTGAAAACTCCTAATAAAATACCACTAGCTCCACCTTTTATTACATCAGCTAAATTAATGCCCATTCCTAATGCAAATGATAGGAAAGGAATAATAATATCACTACCTTTTACTAACATATCACGCAGTTCCATATCTGTATTACCAATGATTACGCCAACTGCTAATGGTAGTAATACTGTAATAAAGGCTGTCGCTGAGAACATTCCTTCAACAAATCCCATTGCGCCAAAAATAGCTAATGCAATCATTGTTAATAAAGGACCATCATTTAAAACTAGCACCGAGTAAGCCGCTTTATCCTCTTTATTGCCATATTGAGAGGCTACAGCCATATACACAATCCCATTACTATTAGACATGGCAGCCATTATTGCTAACGGAGCTAAGCCTAACCAAAGACCATCCGACCCCATAAACATATATGCTAATAATGTGAAAACTGCTGCAACAAGCCATTTCACCCCTAATAAAACAGAGCCTTTGGCAATACTTACCCCAAAGCTTTTCATATTTAATTGAGCACCAGCCGTTAATAAATAAAGAGCTGCTAATACTGGAACAGAGTCTACAAATAGAGCCTGTGTAAACCCTCCTATCCTTAATAAATCAGGAAAAAATGTATTAATACAAGCAGCCACCAATAATGGTACAACCATCATACCACCTGGAATTTTTTCTAAATTCTTTTTAATCATACACTACACCCCTTCTTCATCGTTCTAATTCTTTGATTTTGGGATTACTTAAATGCTTTCTGCTAATCTCCAAATAGCAAATTCTTGATTATTATGATTTTCAGCAGCAGTTTGATGGCCATTTGCCACAGCTTCTACTAAAGAGTAAATTTCTTTCCCAATATCCTCTATTGTCGATACACCTTCGATAATTTTTCCTGCGTTCACATCAATATGTTCTGACATAATTTCATATACTTTAGGATTTGTACCAATCTTGATAACAGGTACAATTGGAGAGCCTGTTGGAGAGCCTTTCCCTGTAGAAAATAGCACAATTTGTGCTCCTCCAGCAGCTAGTCCACAAACCGATTCAACATCATAGCCCGGTGTATCCATAAAGACAAAGCCTTTTTCTGTAGGTGCTTGTGAATAGCAAACAACTTCTTTCAAAGATGTACTACCACCCTTTTTAATGCATCCTAATGACTTTTCTTCTAAGGTTGTTAAGCCACCAGCCATATTGCCCGGTGTAGGGTTAGCTGATCGAATATCCTCGCCTGTTTCTTTAATGCGTTGCTCATAATTTCTGACAATGGCTAAAAACTGTTCACGCACAGCTTGATTTATAGCATTGCTGGCAATAATATGTTCTGCGCCGATTGCTTCAGTTGTTTCAGCTAAGACACTTGTACCGCCATCTTCAACAAACATATCTGAAAAAGCACCAATGGAAGGATTCGCTGTAATACCAGACCATGCATCTGAGCCTCCACATTCAAGACCAACCATTAATTCTGTTAATAAAGCTTCTTCCCTGACATCATATTGTCGGCTGTCCATACTTGCTGATAACCATTGCTTGCATTCTTCAAAGATAGCAGCAATTGATTTTTCACTATTAAAATAAACCGCATGTACTCTTCTATTTTTGGCTTGCAGTGTTGTGACAATCTCTTGTGCGACTGGATCATCCTTCATACCAACGATTAGGGCAGCGCTTACATTTGGATGCCCAGCTGTCCCCACTAATGTGCGTAATATTTGCTGCTGATCCTCAGGAAAATTAGTTGCACCACTATAATGAATAACAGGTGTTACGCCTGATACTAATTTTGCAATCTTGCGCGTTAATCCGCTTAATTCACCGACTGTATTAAGGACAATCACATGATTTCTAACACCGATACTACCATCTGATCTTCGATAACCGTAGAATTTTTTCATCTCCAAGCTCCCTTCTATGTTATTACACGCTTGACAGTGTGTTAATAATTGTTAGACGCTCCGTTTCATTTAGCCCTCTTACATTTTGTACATGCACATGCTCTCCTATTTGGATGTCCTTCGTTGCTATTCCCATGCACTCACCATATTTCATGATCTTTTCTCCCGCTTTAATAGCGCGAATGGCGATTTTATGACCATAAGGAATCGTACTAATTGCTTTTATCGTATTTTTCATATGACTATTAGCAACAATGTCATTTATTTCAATGTTTTGTAATGCCACTACAATATTATCAATAGGATTTAATAGAATCGTGTTATACGTATTTTTCACATGACTTCCTCCTTGTTTAGAATGTAGTACCTATATGAGGAATGGCAAACTCACCTAATTCATATTCTTCTAATTTTGTAAGCTTCCCTGAACTAACTTCTATTAACTGTGTAAATAATGCTTGTGCCTGCTGGCTAATTTGATTTTCTTGAATTTCGTAATCAACTAAATTATTCGTATGGTTGATACCATTATTTGCAGTGACAATCATACATGGTAATGCATTAGAGCCTGTAAGAATTCCTCGCTTAGAAAGGATAATTGAAAGATTGCAGCCAACTGACGCAAAATTCGATAATGTTTCAACGATACTGCCAGATGTTTTAATTAAATGTAAGCCGTTTTTAGCTGGCTTTTGATTATAGTCCAATAGGCTTTGAATTTCATGGGTATTGATAAGCTGATATTCAAGAGCTGCTAAGCTTTTTTCCTGCTCTGAAAAGTTTGTACGTAGATAGCCCTGTGCTTTTTCCCATCTTCTTCTACTAAGCGCTTCTCCTATATAGGTTAAATTCTTTTTGGCTGAAGCATCCTGCGTATTGAGGGCTAATAGATTGCCAGCTGGCTCTAACGTTTTTGTTAGTCCAAAAACAACCGTAGCGCCAGATGTAATTAATAGCTCGATTAAGGCATTGATAACAGGGGCTATTACTTGTAAAGAAGCTTCGTCAATATCCTCTGTAACAATACCAACCTTCAGCAAAGATGCAGGTAGCTCAGTGCGACTACTTTGGTTCGCCTCCTTAGACCAAGTCAATGCCGTAGTAATGCCTCGCTCAGCAGTATTTTTTCCTCCTGCCATTTGTTGAATACTAAAACCTTCAAGAGGCTTTGTTGTCGAAATTGATTTTAAAAGCCCTGCTACTTGATTGGTTTCACAGCCTAAGCCAATCAGTAGCGCACTATGAAAATTAGGATTTTCAACAATACCAGCGAGCATATTTTTCGTTACTTGAAAATCATCGCCTAATTGTGCACAGCCATTGGCATGTGTAATAGGAATAGCCCCTGGTACTTTGTCAGCGATTTCATTTGTAATTACACTTGAGCAAATAACAGAACTCACGATACCGATATGATTACGTGTTCCTGCTAAGCCATCCTCCCTTAAATATCCTTTAAACGTATATCCCATTATCTTCACCCACCTTTTTCATAATTGCTTGTCAAGCCTATTTCGTAACGGGAGTTTTGGCAATACCTAATCCTTCTGCTCCTAGCTCGGATGTTTTAGCATCTGGGCAATAACGTTTAATCATCTCAATACCGATAGATGCTCTGCGTACACGCTCTTTTACAAGATTGATATTTAAGCTCTCTAACTGTTTACCAGATGGATATACATCTTGGTGGTTGCGCAACCCAAATTTAATGTACACTGGTGATAACACCCGAATAATTTCAGGTATTTCGTAATAGCGAAGGAAGCCGCCTAAATTATCAGGAACCTCTACATAAAGGTCGATAGGAATATCTATTGCTTGTCGAATAGCAGCTAGCTTTGGCAAGGTAAGTGCTGTTGGCACATTGTAAGTATCTGCCCCTAGCTCTTGCATAATTTTAACTGATACAGGATTTGCAGCGCCCATTTGAACAGATGCTTTGACAACAAAATCTTTTGGTAATTGACCTGCATCCTTCATTTCTTTTGTTAATAAAAGCAGCCCCTCATCAGCAACAAGTGCCCCACGAAGACCCAATTGTGCCCCGCGCTTTAAATCCTCCATTGCATACACAAGCTGGTCGGCTCCTTCATGGCGATTGCCAATAAATTTCCCTCCAGAAGTAAAGTTTTGAGCACTAATATCCCATGTACCGCGTGGTCCAACAAATAAGCTTAGCTCAATCCCTCGTTCAGCCGTAAGGGCACACATTTCACGTATTTCCTCATCCGTTTGCAGCATAATACCACTGCCTTGTGAGATGCGATGTACTTGAATACCTAATCGATCCAGCTCCTCTAAAGTTGCCTTTAAAGCCGCAGGACCCTCTGTGCTTGGAAGCTCAATACGGTATTGAGCTCCATCTGGGAAGCGTTTTTCTGAACTAGGTAAAGCACTTAAGTCTGTTGATGGATAACCTAATGATTCTAATAAATTTCGAGATTCATTCATTGTAAAGCCCTTCTTTCTACGTTTAAATTTATTCTTTAATAAATATTGTTTTTACTTCTGTATAGAACTCTTGAGCAGCCTCACCTTGCTCACGAGAGCCAACACCTGATTGTTTCATACCGCCGAATGGTGCTTGAAGCTCTACCCCTGCACTCTCTGCATTAATTCGTACAAGCCCTGCTTCGATTTCATCAGCAAACTTTAAAAACGAGCTAATATTTTGTGTATAAATGGAAGCACTCAGTCCATATTTTGTATCATTTGCAACATCAATCGCCTCTTGAATATCCGCTACTTTAATCAATGCAATAACAGGTCCAAAAATTTCCTCTTGTGCAATTCTCATGCTTGGCTGAACATTATCAAAAATTGCTGGGGATACATAAAAGCCATCTTTATATTCCTGCTGATCCAACACTTCTCCACCCAAAAGTAAAGTAGCGCCTTCCTCTTGCCCAATATTGATATATTCTTTTACTGTATTGAATTGACTTTCACTTGCACATGGACCCATCCAAACATCTGCCTGTAAGCCATTTCCAACTTTAATCTTTTTCGTTTCTTCTAGTAGCTTTTCTTTAAAGGCTTCATAGATAGGTGCCTCTACAATAACTTTACTTGTAGCTGTACATTTCTGTCCTGTTGAGCGGAATGCGCCGCTAATTGTACCTTCTACAGCTTTCTCAATATCAGCATCCTTTGTCACAATGACAGGGTTTTTGCCACCCATTTCAACTTGTGATTTAATCCCTTTTGCGGCAGCAGCTTTTAATACTTCTCGCCCAATCGTTTCTGAGCCTGTAAATGTAATAGCCTCAATTCCTGGATGATCAATTATGCCTTGTCCAATGACAGAGCCTGATCCTGTAATAAAGTTTAAAACGCCCTTCGGTAAATTTGCTTCACTAAAGCATTCCATCACCTTTGCAGCAGTGACAGCGGCTTCTGTAGCAGGTTTGAACACAACTGTATTCCCATAAACTAATGCAGGAGCCAGCTTCCAAATAGGAATCGCTACTGGGAAATTCCATGGTGTAATAATTCCTACAACCCCTACAGGCACTCTTCTTGTTAACATGAGTGCTTCGCTGTCTGAGGAAGGAATCACATCACCATTTTTTCTCATACCTTCTCCCGCATAATAACGTAGAATAGCGACACCTCGAGCCGTTTCGCCCTTAGCCTCTGGCAATGTTTTCCCCATTTCCTTTGTCATCGTTTCTGCAATCTCATCTAAACGTGATTCTAAAATATCCGCTACTTTAAATAAAAATTGTCCACGAGCATGTTGGCCTAATTTTCGCCATTGTACCTTTGCCTCATGTGCGCTTTGGATAGCTTTTTCAAGATCTTGAACATCTGATGCTGCTACTTGTCCAACTACTTCATGTTTATTCATCGGACTAATACTGCTCAATGTTTTTTGAGAACTTGATTCTACCCATTCATTATTAATAAAATTTTTAAATATTGTATTTTGCACAATGCTCTCCTCCACCATTACAAATTATTTCCTTTCGAGTTATAGGAACTACCAGCTAGCTTAGACAGCTTAGCTGCTAAATTTAATATTTCCTCTTTCGCATCACTAAATTTTTTCGTCCAACTATCTGTTGGCATTGAAAAGCTTACTGCTGCAATAATTTGATTCTCAAAGTTATAAATAGGTGCTGCTACACAGTGGAAGCCAAGCGCCGATTCCTCGTTTTCAATGGAATAACCATTTGCTTTAGCTAGCCGTACTTTATCGTATAGCTCATCTATATTAGCTGTCGTATGGTCAGTCTTTTTGACCCATTCCGTATCATTAAACAATTTTTCAAGGTCTTGCTTACTAAAATGAATCATCTGTGCCTTCCCAATTGCTGAAGCATAGGCAGGGAATCTCATACCTGGGTCTGTGACTAAGCGTACATTCGTTTGAGCATTTACCTTCCCTAAGTAAACAACATCACTGCCATCTAAAACCCCTAATTGAATAGGCTCATTAATTTTATTAACCGAATCAATCGCTTCTTTATAGAAGGTTTGAATTAAATTAAATTGGCTTAAATACATAGAGTTGAACATACCAATTGTAGGACCTAAATGATAAGTATCGTTATTTTCCTTAATTACCCAACCGAGCGATTCCAGCGTATTCAATAAAGAGAACAATGAACTTTTATTTATTTCTAATCGCTTTGATAAATCAATTAATCTTAGTTCATCAGGGGACTTACTAATTTCCATTAATACAAGATGGGCACGTTCTACCGCAGGAACCCAATATTTCTTATCCAAAACTTTCACCTCCTCATCGGTTTTTTATACAAAACTAAGTTTTACTATAAAAACCTTAAACTGAGTCTATCAGGTAGTTCGATAAATTTCAACTGTAATTTAAAAATTCTGATAAATTTAATGCAAAAAAATAATAGATACATGGCTAAAAAACTCATACTATAACGCCATTAAAAAAATCCAGTGAATGAATTTTCACTGGATTTCAATCTTTTATAAAGTTAAACCGCCATCAACAAGCACGATTGAGCCTGTCATATAGCTTGCTTTATCGGATGCCAAGAACGCAACCATTTCTGCTAGCTCCTCTGGTTTTGCATAGCGTCCCATTCGCATATTTGGAATTTCCTCTGGAATATAGCCACCTGTTTCAAACATAGTTGTCACACTGTCTGTTAATGCTGTTGCCACTCCACCTGGACAAATAACATTGATGCGAATACCTTTTTTTACATACTCTAATGAAGCGGATTTTGTTAAACCGACTACTGCATGCTTACTTGCAGAATAAGCCGCCATACTATGCTCACTACGAACACCTGCTGTTGAAGCTGTGTTAATAATAGAGCCACTGCCTTGTCCCTCCATGACTTTTAAAACATGCTTTAAGCCAAGGAATACACCTTTCACATTGATACCCATAATACGGTCATATTCGGCATCTTCTATCTCTGTTAACGGAGAAATTTTTTGAATAACTCCCGCATTATTGAAAAATATATCAATGCGTCCATACGTATCAACAGCGACATTAACATATTTCTGAACATCTTCGCTTTTTGAAACATCTGCCTGCACGAAGATACCTTCTCCGCCTTGCTCTTTTATCAAGCTTAATGTTTCTTCCCCTGTTTCTTTGTTGAAATCTACAACTACTACTTTTGCACCATTGCTAGCAAGCTTCAAACTGCTGGCTCTCCCAATACCACTTCCAGCGCCTGTTACTACGGCAATTTTATTTAAAAAATCCATCTTCCATTCCTCCTTAGCATTTTGAAGTCACTATTTATTTTATTGCCAATTCCGCTTATTTTATTGTATTATTCTACACAAAATGGTACTTTCTCATTGTTGTAATGGCTTTCATGCTGACAGTAGCAATAAAAATGGAGGTGTAAAAAAGTGAAAATTTCTTTACTAGACCTTCAATACATAGGTCAATTAATTTATGAAACACATCAACTTGCTGTGACATATATCAATCCGCTGGGCGAAATAATCTTTGAGTATAGATCGAAGGCATTGCAGAAAAATCTAGGTTACACTTCGTTAATAGAGCAACTAATAGCGTATCCTTATGATACTGCTTCCAATAACTATCCGATTTTTATCTCAATGGATGAATTTCACTTTTTCTTTATCAATTTAAACAAAGATAATCATGATTTAGGAACGCTTCTAATAGGCCCTGCTCTTGCCCCTGACAATGATGGCATAGTCAAGCAAAATTTCGATTATGACAACCAGCCTGTTCCTACCCTTCATTATCAACAATTTATAGCAATTAGTTTATTCGTTTACTATTTGATCTATCAGAAAAAATTAACAAAAACATTGGTGATGCAAAGCAATCAAACATTAAAGCCCATTATTCGTTATAAAGAAAATACAACCCTTGAGCTCTCCTATGCTAGAAGAAATGATACTGTTCATACAAATCTCTACTATGAAAAAATATTATTAGACTATATAAAAAATGGACGTATGGAAAAATTAAATGAAGTGTTGAACTACTCAATTGTCGGAGAAGCAGAACTTGGTGTGCTTTCCAAGCGAAACAGTTTTAGAAGTGTACAAAATCTAATGATTACAGGAATAGCACTTATTTGTCGTGCTGCGATTGAAGGCGGTTTAAATGAAGAAACTGCCTTTACGTTAAGTGATTTTTATATACAAAAGCTTGAGGAACAAAGCAGCTTAAACGACATCCTATCCTTAATGGAGGAGGCGATTTACGATTATACGAACCGTGTATCATATGCGAATAAAGTAAAATACTCAGCAACAATCACAACATGTGTGCATTTTATCGAAAATCATATATATAGTGAAATAACATTAGAGCAACTTTCAGATATTTGTCATTTAAGTCCAAATTATCTTTCCTCCTTATTTAAAAAGGAGGTAGGTATTGCAGTCAGTGAATATATCCAGCAACAACGAATTGACGAAGCAAAAAAGCTATTAACATTTACAAACTACCCAATCTTAGACATTGGTTCCCTCCTTAATTTTACAGACCAAAGCTATTTCATTAAAGTTTTTAAAAAATTTACTGGTATTACACCCAAGCAATTTAGAAATAAGCATTTGCATAAATAGTGATGAAATAAAGAGAAAGTGAAAAGGTAGCACTAAGCCTATTCCACTTTCTCTTTATTTAGTTGAGCACTAATCAATGAATAGGAGGAATACCTGCATGTCCTCTTGCATAATCTATATTAAAACGTAATTATTACACTTTACTGCATCAAGGAGGTACATGTGGAGCGTCTTCATTTCCCTAAGTATTTACTGAATTTTTGGTTAGTTTTCATCTTCATCATAAGTCTTCTTTCCGTACTGTTGCTGAACTTCTCAGCACTAAAAAGCTTTAGCTCCTCTTTGCTCAGCCTTCATACGATATTTTTAAGTATTTTAATTGAAGCACTGCCTTTCGTCTTAATTGGCATTCTAATTGCAGGCTTTATTCAGATTTTTATCACGGAGGAGCATATTGAAAGGTGGATTCCTAAAAATACATTGCTGGCTGTTGTGATGAGCTGCTTTGTAGGCGCATTATTTCCAGCCTGTGAATGTGGCATCGTGCCAATTGTAAGAAGGTTGATCGCTAAAGGCGTACCGATCCATGCAGCCATCGGTTTTATGTTAACAGGTCCTTTAATTAATCCCATTGTTATTCTCTCCACCTATATGGCATTTGGCAATAATTTAAAGATCGCTAGTCTTCGTATGCTAATAGGCTTTGTAATCGCTATTGTAGTTGCTTTATTCGTTAGCTTATTTTTTAAAGGTTCACAGTTTAAAAGCTCTGTAGCGCTTCAACCAGTAGCAAAGGATGAGCAGCAAACAGCTTTTATGACAAAATTAATAAACACATGTAAACATGCCGTTGATGAATTTTTTGATGTAGGAAAATATTTAATTATTGGTGCATTGTTAGCAGCCTTTGTCCAAACATATGTATCTACTAAAGCACTTGTAGAAATAGGTGATGGCATATCCTCCTCTATCTTAGTAATGATGGGCTTAGCTTTTATTCTTTCACTTTGTTCAGAAGCGGATGCTTTTATTGGTGCTTCATTTAGCTCTCTTTTTTCTACTCCATCAATCCTTGCCTTTTTAATTTTTGGCCCAATGATTGATTTAAAAAATACTATTATGCTGATAAGTGTATTTCGCCTAAAATTTGTTTTATGGTTAGTTGCCCTCGTCGCTATAGTAGTTTATGTTAGTTTATTTATTCTTTCACCGTATTTGTAAGGAGGAAATTCATGAAATTTCACATTCAGCAAGCAGTGAGGGCGGTTATTTTACTTGCTTTTTCTGCGATGATTGCGAGCCTGCATTGGACGGGGGAACTAACAAAATATATTAACCCAAAATACGATAACCTCAGTAAAACAGCCGCTATTCTATTTTTTATGCTATTTCTTGTGCAATTAACAAGAGTCGTTTCAAAGACTACTCATCATAGACAAGCTTGCTGCTCACACCATGACCATGGACAATCACCTTTTACACGACAAAAAATGCTGTCCTATCTTATTGTTATAGCACCTATTATAACGGGCTTCTTTGTGCCTGCTAAAATTTTAGATGCTGCAATTGCTGATAAAAAAGGAGCTTCCTTTATTCTTGCTCAACAAAGTCAAAGTTCAAAAATAGAGGATTATCTTACTTCCAATGAAACCATTGATGACAATATCTATGATGACCATGAGCCTGATCCTAGATTAATGGAAGAAAAGCAGGAGATGACAAAGAAGCAATATGACCAATTAAAGCAACAGCTCTCCCAGCAAGCAATGTTTAAAATGACAGACGAGGATTATACGATTTATTATGAGGAAATTAATAATAATTTAGCGAGTTATTTAGGCAAGCAAATACAGCTAAAGGGCTTTGTTTTAAAAGAGGAGGATTTTAGTCAAAATCAACTAGTTATTTCACGATTTCTCATTACTCATTGTGTGGCAGATGCAAGCATTGTAGGCTTTTTAACAGAATTTGCAGAGGCTCCTACGCTTGAGGAGGATACATGGATTGAGATTGTAGGTACAATTGGGCAAACGACCTATGACGGTGCTACCCTACCTATTATTCAAATTGATAATTGGGTAACAATCGAACAGCCTGAATCACCCTATCTCTACCCAATTAATATTCGAATGAGCTTTTAGCAAGCATTAAAAGGGCAAAGCATGTTGATTCGCAACATCTTTGCTCCTTTTATGTGTAGCTTTAATTAGGTAGTAACACATCTAAGCCTAGATGTGAGCGTAATGTGCTCCCTTCATAGTCGGCTCGGAATAACCCACGTTCAACGAGCATAGGTATCACCTCGTTAAAGAATAAATCCAAAGATTTCGCTGGACCACCTGGCACAGCAATAAAGCCATCGAATGCACCCTTATCATAAAACGTAACGATTTGCTGGACAATATCCTGTGGCGTACCAATGGCTACAAGATGTGCTGAGCCAATTACCTCGGGTCGTGCAAGTAATTCCTCCACAGTCGGCTTATTCTCCATAATATAGCGCCGCACAAGATGAGCATGCGTTTTACTACGAACCTTTTGATCTTTTGGAGGCAGTAGATCAACTGTTACACGATCCTGAAGTGCCAAGTGGCGAACATCCAGTCCAATAACGGATACCAATGCAGCATAGCGGCGCTCAAGCGTTAAATGGGCATGAGCCTGCTGATGCATTTCCAATGCCTCCTCATATGTATCACCTATAAAGAAATAGAGACCTGGCAATAAGCGAATATCATCTGCCGAACGACCAGCCTCAACAGCACGCTTTCGCAAATCATTACGCATTTCAATGCCAACATCCATAGTTGGTGTTGCAGCAAAAATCGCATTCGATACAGTTGCCGCAAATTGACGTCCTACCTCAGATGCACCTGCCTGAAATAACGGTATATCTCCCGCTGGATGCATAGGTATATTTAAAGGACCTTGAATGTGGAAAAACTCACCATTATAATCAATAGGCTTTACAAGGTCTTTAATTTTTTCTAAATCTCCGTTAGCTTCTAATATTTCACTAGGGTGACTATGCCATAGCTGCTGAACAACGTTTGTACATTCAGCCGCTTTAGCATAACGCTCCTCTGATGATGGCATAGGGGCATTGCTAAAATTATATGCCCCATCAATGGAGGTCACTACATTCCATCCTACTCGTCCGTTACTAATCCAATTTAAGGATTGTAATTGGCGGGCAATAAGATAAGGTGGTGTAAATGATGTGGAAATAGTTGTTACTAAACCGATTTGCTGCGTTTCTCTCGCTACGAGTGCTAGCAAAAAGCTAGGGTCTAGTCCAACTGTTCCTTTTGTTTTAGCTATTAACTCTGGGTGCGCTATTAAATAATCAGCCTTAAATACAAAATCTAATTTGGCTGCCTCAGCACGCTTTGCAAATGCAATTTGCTCCTGAATCATTGCACCTTTTTTGTCCTGTTCACCGTGTACAGCTAGATGTATACCAATTATAAGTTGTCTTTTATTCAGCAAATTACTCTCTCCCTATCAATTGAAAATGATTATCATTTTCATGATAAGCATTAATTTCTAAGATTGCAATCAAATACTTTGCCTCTATTTGACTCATTATCGTTGCTAACGATAAGTAGAATGTGAAATATTTACATACGGCAGGAACAATTTATGTGCTGTTTTTGTTTTCCAGTAGTAAAAAGAGCTTTGTCTAAATTAAATGCTTCATTTAGAAAGACGATTTCAATAATAAATAATTTTGCCCAAGCTCTGGTTAAAATTTGTCCCGTATTCATAAGCATTTTTGTGCGATGGCGACACGCTGTAAAAACAACGGTCAAGGTCAACACGATGTTGGTCGCACAAGCATTTTCACAGGATGCGAGGTTCTTAGCCTCTGCTTCTCTATCACCCATCAGTGGAAGCTGGAGGAAAACTCCACTGATTGAAGATTCACTTTATTTACAGACGGCTACGCAACACCTTTCATATGTTTCCGCTTGATAATTGACGATATACTGAAAATGCATCTGTTATATTATATTGTTCCGTTCGAGGATCTCCTTTGGCTCCTACTGTTACGAGGATATATTCTTGTCCATTGACTGTAGCTAAACTCGCTAAGCATAACCCAGCCTCCTCTGTATAACCCGTTTTACCACCTAAGATTTCCCCTGCTGACAACTCGCCTGAAGTCATATGTTGAAACATTCGATTGGTAAATGTCATGCCTTCTGGATGACGATTTGTTTGCTTTATCGAGTATCTTTCCGCAGTATAAATCTGACGAAATTCACTATTTGTTAATGCATACTGTAGAAGCAAAGCAATATCCTGTACCGTTGTATAATGTTCTGGGTGATGCAGACCCGTTGTATTCATAAAATGCGTATTTATCATGCCAAGCTGTTGAGCCTTGTTATTCATAAGTTTGACAAACTCTTCCTCTGAGCCTGTAATATATTCAGCCAAGCCGATAGATGCCTCTGCACCTGATGGCAACATGGAACCATACAATAAATCCTCTACTGTAAGCTGCTCATTAGGGAGAAAACCTGCCATTGAAGCATTTTTTTCATATAAATCATGAAATATATTTTTGGGTAACACAACTTCTTGTTGTAAATTTTGAATATGTTCAATAGCAACTAAAACGGTCATCATTTTTGTCAAAGATGCAGGATAAATTCTCTCCTCGCTATTTTTATCCAATAAAACCTGATTGTTATCTAAATTAACTAAAATTGCATTCGAGCTGTATAAATCGACATCAAGTATATCTTCACTCGTTGCAAGTACATCTACTTTTGAAGAGTCAACAAATGATATGGGCGTTTCTTTTGAAACCATAACATAAACGAATAACATAATTATGATAAACGATATACTAAAAATACCTTTTTTAGTGAACATAAAAACAACTCCTTCTCTTTATGCTTATATTCAACCATAAAAAAAGGAGCTTATTTTTAATTAACTATTAGTGAATTCTTAAGATTTCTTAAGAATTGTTTGGCAGTTTAACAGTAAATACTGTTTTTTCATCGCTAGAGGTAGCCGTAATAGTCCCTCCATGGGCTTGTACAATTTCATTCGAAATGGCTAAGCCAAGTCCCGCACCACCAGTTTGTGAGGACCTCGCAAGATCTAAACGATAAAACTTTTCAAATATCATCTTTAATTTTTCAGGAGGAATGGTCTTTCCTGTATTTATAAAAGAAATCCATGTCTGATTATTTTCGTTATTAGCACTAATTTCAATTGTACTATTTGGGTGGCTATAAGCCATTGCATTTTTTAAAATATTATTAAAGACCCTCGCTAATTTATTGCCATCCGCATAAATAGTGATGTCTTCATCTATTTTAACGATAGCTTTTTGACCTTTTGGTGCTAATAATGGGTAAAATTCATCTGCTACCTGCATTAACATATAGTTGAGTGGAATAAGATCCTTCTCTAAAATAATGGATTGTAAATTAAATCTGGTGATTTCAAAAAACTCATTGATTAATTGTTCTAGCCTATTTGATTTTTCTAACGTAACCGCTACATATTTTTCCTTTTGCTCCACAGGCATATCCTTTGCTTCATCTAACAGGCTTAGATAGCCAATAATGGACGTTAACGGTGTTTTAATATCATGCGCTAAATAGACAACAAGATCATTCTTTCGTTGCTCTGCCTCTTGAGCATCCTTTGCACGTTTTTCTAATTTATTTTTCACATCATTTAATTTCTTCTCTAAAAAATCAAGTTCAGCAGGTAGATGTATTTCCTTTTCTGACTCATCTGCAAGCATTGTAATACCTGTACTAATTTGATGAAAGTAACGAGTAAAACGGGACAATGCAATATAAAAAATAATTAGCAGTAATAGTATAAATCCTATCGCTAGCCAAAATGGTTTATTTTGTTGAAATAGCACATTATACGCGTTTCGTGCTGCATAATAATCTAATTGTAAAATATTTTCACAAAAAGCCATAAAGACGTCCGCAAAAGGAGCCTGCAAGATACCGTCAATAAATACGAAGTTAATGAAATAACCGACTATCAGGGCAATCACAAGAATAACAATAATTTGTAAAATCATTTTTCTCTTCAGTCTTCCAAACTCATTTATCAATGGTATACCCCACTCCCCAAACCGTCTTAATAAACTTTGGATTGTCCACAGAATCGTTCATTTTTTCTCGTAAATGCCTAATATGCACCATTACGGTGTTATTGCTGTTGTAATACTTTTCTCCCCAAACCTCTCGAAATAATTCCTCGGCACTAATGACCTTACCTCTGTTTGAGCTTAAATACCATAGAATAGAGAATTCTGTAGGTGTAAGCGATAATGGTCTTTCATTTAGTAAAACCTGTCGTGTATCCTTGTTGATAATCAAACCAGCAAAATCAATAATAGCCTCATTTTGCTTTGAGCCTTGGTTGTACAGGGTAAATCTTCGTAATTGTGCCTTTACGCGTGCAACCAGTTCTAATGGACGAAAAGGCTTTGTAATATAATCATCCGCTCCTAGAGAAAATCCAGTTATTTTATCAATTTCTTCTTCCTTAGCCGTAAGCATAATCACTGGAAAATTAAATGCTTCTCGGATTTTCTGTAAAATTGTAAAGCCATCAATATCTGGCATCATGATATCCAGAATAGCTAAATCCAATTTTTCCCGCTCCATACAGACCAAAGCCTCTTGAGCTGTATAATACTTAAATACATGATAATTTTCATTTTTTAAATAAAGCTCAATTAAATCTGCAATTTCCTGTTCATCATCAACAACTAAAATATTCAACTAAATGCCCCCTCTTTATAAACACGAAATTTCCAATGATTTTCAGAGGCATTATAGCACTTAGTTATGGCTATATCTATCAATATGTGTAGCCTTTTTTAACGCTATCTCTTTAAATTAAAAAGAAGAATCGGATACTAACTAGTTCCAACTCTCCTTTTGGTTCTCTAAACAAAACTCATAAATTCCATCTATCCATTTTATTCATTTCATGTCCTTTTAGAGGAAGATATATACCAACACCATCTATTGGACCTAAGTAGTTTTAATTGGCTCCTCATTCGATTTTCGGTTTATATCCTGTGTAACAACTCTGCCACAATAATATTGCATTTGTTCATTTAGCTTATGCTCTTTAACCGTCATAGTAGCAGGTTTAATTTTAAATACAAGTGTTTTACTGCCTAGCGATGATTGATATTTATCAATATGTGTTTTCGATAAAGGTGCCTGATAATAACCTGGTACATATTTATCAAGCATAGCCTGCATAGCCACAGTTGCTTCGTCTAAATCCCTCACAATTTCCACCACACCATTTGCAATGACACTCATATAAGCTGTATCTGTGTTCGCAGGAATGGGGTCTACCATTGTTCCATAATTTTCGCATATTGTTATACAAGCATTTGGATTGGCAGTCATGATGTTTATTTTTCTTCCGTCATTGGCACCATGGAAATAAAAAATTCCATCTTTCACCACATAATTTAAAGGTATTACATAGGGTACACTATGGTCCACTAGCCCCAGAAAAGCAGTTTGTGCCTCTCTTAAAAATTTATGAATTTGGGTTTCATCTGTACATGCTCTTTTAAATGTTCGAATAGCTGTTGTCATCTCTATCATATCCTCCTATCATCTTATAAAAAGGAGTCTACAGCAGGACGGCTCTCCAAAAAAGGGACAGTTCTATGAAAACAAATGGGTACAGCCAAATACACATGTAGCTATATTGGGCATAAATTATAGAGAATAGTCTGTACTTATAAATAATTACCCGCAAATTATACGGAGCTATTTTTATTGTAACGGTGTTGCTGGTATCATTTGCTCTGCATTAGGAATTGGTTGAGGATAAGGAGAATCTCCCATCTCTGCCTTGTCATAAGAAGGTGATGTGATATACTTTTTTGATTCGTTATACTGCTGTCTTAGCAGCTTTTCAAATTCTTTCGGTGTCATCCCTTTCACCTTATTTAAAAATTTTTCTTTATTTTTTTCTGGAATATACATATCTATGCCATATTCTTTACTAAGCTTTGTTAATATTTTATTGTAGGGTATAAGCACTACATCCCTATCAAAATCTTTTGTATCCGCACTAGAATGAGTAGTTGAACAAAATACCGTGACCATCATACAAATCAATGTTATATTGAATATTTTCTTCATCCTTTAACCCCCCTATGTGATATTATTATAATATTTATTGGAAGTCGATAAAAGATAAACCATGAAGATTATGAAATGATGCGACCATTTCTTGTAGTACAAGACTCCACAGAACCACTCCTTGAATAACTTACCTATCATTTAAATTAACTAACGAAATATTTCAAGGCCTTATTTGAAACATTAATTAAAATAAGGTCTTTATAATAAAATTTTTAATATTACAAGCAAAATTTTTGTAGTGAAACGATAGTTATACTATACTGACAGTGTTAAAGATATTTATCCTTAACAGTTTATACTGATAAAAATAAAGTTACCAACCTTTTGGTAGCTGAAGGGAGAAATACTTATGACAAAGGTTGCAGTTGTAACAGGTTCTGCTGGAGGTTTAGGTCGTGGTATTGCAGAACGTTTAATTAAAGATGGTTTCCAAGTAGTTTTACACGATATCAATGAGGAATTATTAAATTCAACTGTTGAAGAATTGAAAAATACAGGGGCAGATATTATTGGTGTTGTTGGTGATGTTTCGAAGCAGGAGGATCAGATCAACCTTGTTAACAAGGCTGTAGAAGCTTTTGGTCGCCTCGATGTATTTGTTAACAATGCGGGTATAGATGCAGTCACACCATTTTTAGAAATTGAAGAGCAAGAATTAAATCGCTTATTTGGCATTAATGTCAATGGCGTAGTATTTGGTACACAAGCAGCTGCGAAGCAATTTATCGCACAAGGCTCTAAAGGGAAAATTATCAATGCTTGTAGTATTGCAGGGCATGAAGCCTATGAAATGCTTGGCACATATTCAGCAACAAAGCATGCTGTACGAGCTATCACACATGCATCTGCAAAAGAGCTAGCACAACATCAAATTACGGTCAATGCATATTGCCCAGGTGTTGCGAAAACAAAAATGTGGGATCGCATTGATGCCGAAATGGTGCGTCATAGCAATGGTGCTCTTCAACCAGGAGAACCGTTCGCTAACTTCACTGCTGGGATTGCTTTACAACGTTATCAAACACCTGAAGATGTTGCGAATTTAGTGTCCTTCCTAGCTTCAGATGATGCAGATTATATCACTGGTCAAGCCATTATCACAGATGGTGGACTTGTTTACCGTTAAAATTTTTAATATCATCAAGTGCTTTCTCTTATGAAGGCACTTGATTTTTTTATTGAAAAAGCCCTGTAGAGAGAACTATCTCCACAGGGCTCTGATTGTTAGATTATTTTGTAACAGAACTATCTTTCACTTTGTTGTTATTCACATCAGCTAGGTTAGTTGCTTGAAATTCAACAACAATACTATCTGTTAAAGCAAAGTCCTGTTGCGTTGTAACTGTAAGTTTACCATCAGTTACAGTCACAGCAGCAGGCTCTACAGTTGAACCAGCAATCTTCACTGTTACACCTGTTACAGTATCTTGCTCAGCAATAGCTTCCGTAAAGTTTACGTTAAACGTTTTACTATCTACTGCTGTTATCGTAGATGCTACAGGTGCAATATTTTCTTTCAATGCTATATGAGTTGTTGCTTTGCCACCTTTCAGTGTATTGCCCTTTGTATCGACAATATTTTGCGCTTCAAGCACATAGTTACCATTTACAATAATAGAGCCTTCAGGTAAAGTAAAGCGTACTTTTTTCGTTCCGTCTATAAATTGTAGCTGTGTACCTGCAGGAAGCACTTGACCTCCAAGTGTATAGTTTGCTGCTGTTAGTGCTGCTGCTGTCACATCTGCAGCATATTCAAGCGTAAATACTTGATTATCTGTTATTACTACAGGTGTTGCCCCAAATACTAATGAATCTGTAATTGTTTCAGGCACAGTTTCAAACGCTCCAGTAGCAACATTAAATGCTATTGTATTTGCTGTAACATTGCCAGCTACATCTGTTACCGCATTCGCAGCCAGCTCAAATAAATAGCTAGAATTGCTATCTAAATCAATAGCTACTTTTACTGTATTTTTCTCAGCACCCTCAATTTTGCCATTACCATCTACATCAACGCCAGCATCGGCTTTTACTGCTGTTACACTACCAGCCGTATAAACAATACCATTTTTTGATTTAAGTGTTAAATTGCCATTCACTGTTACAGGCTCATTAAACGTCAGGTATAGTGCATCTACATCTGTTGCTACATTACTATTATCTGCAACGAGCATTTTTGCTGAAGCAGCTACAAGCGTAGCAGGTGTTGTGTCTTTTGATAAAATAGCATTTGTTTCAAATGCGTCGCCCACATTACCAGCTAAATCTCTATGACCCTCTACTTTAATTTTTGTATTAATAAATTGCGATGTACCTAAAGCAGATGCCGCATTAAGTGTGAATACCGTTTTATCTGTAGCATCTTTAAGCTGAGCATTCGTCAAATAAAAGACAGTTGTTCCAACAGTTACCTTTGCATATTCTTCTGTAGTTGTATTAGCATCAAGATTTTGCTTTACTAATTCCTCTGAGAAATCAAGGATAATATCTGTGCCATTCACTGTTGTAGCTACTGTTGGCTTTGTATGATCAGCTGCTGGTTTCAGCGTTGTAAAGCTCACAGTAAGAGGATGAGCAATATTATTAGCAAAGTCAGTTGCGCCCACAATATCGACTTTATAAGATTGTTCAGGTGTTAAGCCTGTAATTGTTAATGTTTTATCAGATAGCGTGTAGCGGTCAGCAGGCAGTTGAACACCATTTACATTTACCGTTCCTGCATTTTGTACATGCTCATTAAATGTAATAACCGCTGTAGTATCTTTTGGTTCAACAGCTAGAATAGCAGCAGATGTTTTATCCTCAAACGTTGTTAATGTATTCAATTCTTCTGTTAAAACAGTAGCATCTGCCTTTGTTTTAATTGGTTTTACAGTTACTTTCCCATGCGTTAATTTCAGTGCTTTATCCGTTGTTAATGTAACAGTCATGCCATCTTCAGCTATAATGGCGTTTGTGATGCTTACGCCTTCAATAGCATACTTCGTTAAAATAACAGCATCTTTCGCATCAACAGCTGTGTTAAATTTAACCTCAAATTCTCTTGCATTTAATCCTTTTACAGCTTCTACGGCTGGCACTACCTCTTCTTCCTCTACATCTTCCACTGCATCAATTGTACGTTTAATCATTGTTGCAAATTCTTCTCGGCTAATTTTATCTTGTGGTGCTAATAGTGCACCTTTACCGTTAATAACTCCGTTAGCAACAGCTATTTCTAAGTACGATACAGCCCATTTAGAAGCTTTAGCAGCATCTGCAAATTGACCAAGATCAGCTTCACCTGTTAATTGATAGCCCTCTACAATGACTTTCGCTGCTTGTTCTCTTGTTAATTGTGCTTTTGGCTCAAATTTACCATTGCCCATCCCATCAAATAATTCTGGTGATGTTGCAAGCACCGCATTATAGAACCAGTCTTTTTCATCTACATCTGAAAAATCCTCTGTGCCTGTTGCCTTTAAATCTAACGCTTTTGATAATACTTCCGCAGCCTCTGCACGCGTAAGTGTACCCGCTGGATTGAAGTTTCCTTTTTCATCACCTTGGATAAATCCTTTATCCGTTAAAAATTGCACAGCTTCCTTTGCCCAAGATGAAATACTATCGGCATCCTTTAATTCAGCTGCTGATGCTACTGGTACAATAGCAGATGCAACAAGTGCTGCTGTAGCTGCTGTTACGAAAAATTTACGGCCTTTGAGTTGTTTTGTCATATGTGGGTTCCTCCAAATTTTAAAAAATCATACTATTCCTTGAAAACTATATTACCACTCTAGTTATTTTTTTAATATGTATAGTTCT
Source organism: Lysinibacillus sp. NPDC098008 (assembly GCF_044760715.1). Taxonomy (NCBI): domain Bacteria; kingdom Bacillati; phylum Bacillota; class Bacilli; order Caryophanales; family Bacillaceae; genus Lysinibacillus; species Lysinibacillus sp. NPDC098008. Next base: position 133,599 of record NZ_JBIWBA010000003.1, on the reverse strand, counting down.
CGCAAATAATAGATAGTTACTATAATATGTAAAACCATCTTCTAAGTTTTTCATGATGAAATCTACCAATCAAACTTAAATTTGCTTTACTAGACAATAATATTACTATGCTTCCAATAAATAAACGCTAAAAATACGGTAATATTAATAGACTACTGGCTTTGGAGGGAAATCTTTCATAAAAACAACCTGACCAGCCCATTAAAAAAGGTTCTTTTGATAGAGGGAAATACCAGCAAAAGAACCCTTTTAACATATTCTTCTATAGCTTATATAATGGCAGGTCAATTCAAGTTTAGAGCGCACAAGAAAACAATCTTACTCCATTAAAATCTAGCTACTATTAAATCCATATTGATGCTTACAGCAGCCTGAAACCCTTCAGCAGCAGCAATCATTAACGAGGATGGAACTGCCTTTTTAGTTTCACCTGCAATATATACGCCGCTCACTGTCGTTTGCCCAGTGCCGTCTGTAATAATGCACTGGTTTTCATCAAATTGACAATGCAATTGTTCAGCAAATTTATTTGGACGCATAAAGCTCGGCACGACAAAACCACCACTTCTTGCAATATTGTCACCTGTTGCTAATTCAATGCTCTGCAAGTTACCATGCTCGCCATGTAAGTTTTTAATAGTAGCTGTATAAATTTTAATCTTTCTACGCTCCAATTCATGATGAACTTCATCGGATAATGGATTGCCATTTGTAAACACCATTAAATCCCGTGACCAATTATAAACCAGCTTAGTCATATGCAGAATATGTTCTTCATCTTCTGCTAGTATAGCTAACGCTTTTTCCTTTTGCTCCCAGCCATCACAATAAGGGCAGCTAAATAAGCTTTTACCATAATATTGTCGAATCTGTGCTAGAAAAAACTCCTCCTGTATACCAGTAGCTAATAGTATTTTTTCGGATAAATAAGACTCATTATTGGCTGTTTGCACTAAAAATAAATTAGTTTCCTCTTTCTTTATAGCAATAACGGTCTGATGCAAAACTGAAATAGTAGGATAAGCCTCCAATTCCTTCATCGCAATGCTTTTAAATTGTAACGGTGTAATACCATCTCTCGTTAAAAAGCCATGTGATGTCTGTGTCACACGATTGCGATTTGTTTCATTATCAAATAGAGCAACCTTTCTACACGCTCTTCCTAAAGTTAAGGCTGCACTTAATCCAGCAGGTCCGCCCCCAATAACAATACAATCATATTTATTCATCACACTGTTCCTCCATTTTCAAAATATATATTACAGACCTTTATTGTCTATAATTCAAGTAAAAAATATTACTACAAATAAGAATATGTCTAAATATAAATTTTTATACAATGTTATTTTTACATGGCTCTGCTATTATGTAGCCATTTAGCACAATCTTTAGTGGAATATGTAATGATAGCATCCGCACCTGCTCTAAACATACCTAGAAAGGTTTCTGCTACTACTTGCTGCTCATCTCTAAATGACCCATAAAAAGCAGAGCTATATTTTATCCCATAGGACATAATTGGCGTATGTTCAAAACCATGATTGTCTAATGTAGCTCTAATCGAGGCTACAAATCCATCCATCATACTTGCTGGTGCTACTATATCAACTCCAGCAATAGCTTGTGATAAAGCCACTTGATTATGAATTTCTAAGCTGGCAGCATTTACAATAACGCCATCCTGCAATAAACCACAATGGCTATCTGTTGTATATTGACAAATACATGTATCAGCAATCACTAAAAAATTAGGATAATTTTCTTTCATTAATCGCGTAGCACGTTGAATGATGTCATCTTTCTGAAATGTCCCACTGCCTAATTCATCTTTAACAGCTGGCATGCCAAATAGCATAATTTTATTTAATCCTAAAACATGAAGCTTCTGTAATTCAAGCAACAGCTGATCTAATGATAAATGATATACGCCAGGCATACTGAGGGCTCTGCTAATGCAAAGCCCATTTCATCAAGTGCTGACAATAAATTTCGGTAAGGGATCACTAAATTGTTGCCAATCCTCCATCATTTCAGCATCTGTTAATAAACATTTATCCAGTTCACTTTCGATTTCTTCACGATCAAGCTCTATGCCAATAAAAACTAATTCGGTTTGCTTATCACCGTATGTTTCATCCCAACGTGCTCTTAATGCTGGGTCCTCCTTCAATTCTGCCTCCTGAAGCTCTTGAGGTAAATCAGCAATCCATTCACCAGCTCCTTGAAATTGGATAGAAGCCCCTGCTTGTGATAATATGCCAGGTATATCTCTTGTGGCTAGCCAAAAGAAGCCTTTTGCTCTAACAATTTCAACTGGTAACTGATCTAGCCACTCATACCAGCGCTGCGGATGAAAAGGTCTTCTTCTGCGGTACACAAATGATGAAATGCCGTATTCTTCAGTTTCAGGAACATGTTCCTCATTTAGCTCTTTAATCCAACCAGCGCCCTGGCTTGCTTTATCAAAATCAAATAAATGACGATCTAATAATAGCTCGGGCTTAATAATGCCATTTTTAACGATATGCTGTTCAGCATCGGGGTTTAGCTTTAAAAGAAATGCTTGCAAAACCTCAAGATATTCAGGTGTCACTAAATCTGCCTTCGTCACACAAATAATATCTGCAAATTCAATTTGATCAATTAATAAATCGGATACATCGCGTTGATCGTAAATATCATCTGTTTGCTTTCGCTCCAGCAACGTTTCGCCACTCTCATAGTCATACCAAAAACGATTGGCATCTACTACAGTAATCATAGCATCTAATCGACAGTGCGATGTTAAATCAATGCCTGTTTCCTCATCAATATATGAAAATGTTTGAGCGACAGGTATTGGCTCACTAATCCCTGTTGATTCAATAACAATGGAATCAATATCGCCCGCTGCCACTAGCTTCTCCACTTCAATCATTAAATCCTCACGTAATGTACAGCAAATGCAGCCATTCGATAGCTCCACTAGCTTCTCTGTTGTTCTAGAAAAGCCTTGTTCCTTAATTAACTGTGAATCGATATTGATTTCACTCATATCATTGACGATAACGGCTATTTTTCTACCATCTCTGTTTGCTAATAATTGATTGAGTATCGTCGTTTTTCCTGCGCCTAAGTAGCCACTTAGCACAGTAACAGGTATTTTCGTCATACTGCATGATTACTTCCTTTCAAATGTTAATATTGCTCTAACTGATTTAATTGTTCCTTTAGTAAATCTTTCGCTAAATTTTCACCAATCATGACAAGGTTTAATGGTAAATTCACTTCTTCTCTGTAGAAAAAGGGTACACCAAATGCATATTGAAATAAGGCGATACTATTTACATCATCCACAAACTTTAGGAAGCCTTTTATTCGATAAACACTTACAGGCAATTGTTCTAACCATTCCATAAAAAGATTCCGATTAATCGGTTTATCAAATGTATACGTGAGGCTTGAAACATGTAAATGCTCTGTCACATGCAGCTTGTCATGACCCACTGAACTAATTGGATGATCTCTATGAATGATGTCCTCTACATTTAATCTTGAAAATGTTGTCATATGTTGTATAGCATGTGAATTTAATTGCTTTGTATCTCCTACAATTTGGTTGTACTGCCCACTTGTTAATAAATCTACTTTATTAATAACAATTTGATCAGCATATCGAATTTGCTCTTCCAGCAATTTTTGGATACGCAAGCTTAATTTATTTTTTCTAGACCATATATTCCCGTCTACTACGGTAATAATGCTTTTAACGATAATATTTTGAGCAATTACTGGTAATAGACATGCATCATAAATTTCCATTGGATGTGCTATACCAGAGCCTTCAATATAGATTACGTCAGGTTTTTCTTGCACATAAAGGGTTAATAAAGCATTTTCAAGCTGTGTTTTGCTCGTGCAGCAAATACAGCCATTAATAATTTCTTCAATCGGTGTATGGTCGTTTAATAGGTTACGATCAATGGATACCTGCCCTATTTCATTCATCAGAACGGCAACTTTACGATTTCTTTGCCGCTCTTGCACTAATAAATTTTGTAGTAATGTCGTTTTGCCACTGCCCAAAAAGCCACTTAAGATCACAATTTCTACCTTATCAAGCATACTATCGTCCACTAATCTTCCATCCGAATGGGTCTGCAAGCTCGTCCCATGCCCCCATCATTTCATCTTTTGTTAATAAGCACTTATCTAAGCTGCTGACAATAGCATCCTTCGGTAAATCCATTCCAATAATAACGATTTTCGTCATGCGATCTCCGTACTCGATATCCCAATCCTCTTGAATTGCTGGATTTTGCTGTAATATTTGCTCTTTCTGATGCTTCGGTAAAGCAGCTACCCAATAGGATACTGGGTTAATATTGACAGAAGGTCCTGCCTGCGATAAAAGAATAGCAATATCATGATGTGCTGCACTCCAAACAATCCCTTTCGCTCTCACGATTGATTTTGGCATATGCTCTGCCCATTCTTTAAAACGCTCTGGATGAAATGGTAATCTTCTCATATATGTGAACGAGCTAATACCATATTCTTCTGTTTCAGGTGTATGATTCTCATGCCCTAGCTGTAACTCCTTTAACCAGCCTGCGGAATTTGACACCTTTTCAAAATCAAAGCGATTGGTATTCAATATGTCTGAAGGGTCGATGTTACCATTAATAGTACGAATAATTTTAGCTTCTGGCTGTAACGTTCGAATCACATTCTCAAGCTTCCCTAATTCTTCTTCATCTACTAAATCACATTTATTTAGGAGCAAAATATCGCAAAATTCTATTTGATCAATTAATAAATCAGCAACATCCCGTTCATCTAACTCCCCAACAGCTTCCTTTCTATCCAATAGACTTTCGCCAGATTGGAAATCATGCCAAAAACGATTAGCATCTACAACTGTCACCATTGTATCTAGCTTGCATGTAGCCGTTAAATCAATGCCTAATTCTTCATCAATATACGAGAATGTTTGTGCAACTGGAATTGGCTCACTAATCCCTGTTGATTCAATGACGATATAATCGATATTGCCCTTTTCAGCTAATTTCTGCACTTCAATTAATAAATCCTCACGCAATGTACAGCAAATACAGCCATTTGACAGCTCCACAAACTTCTCCTCTGTACGAGAGATGCCGCTGCCCATTTCCACTAGCTCTGCATCAATATTAATTTCACTCATATCATTGACAATGACAGCCACTCGAAGATTTTTCTCATTTTGTAAAATATTATTGAGAACAGTTGTTTTTCCCGCACCTAAATAGCCGCTAAGCACTGTTACTGGTATTTTTTTCATATGCAACCTCCTTAAATAGTAATTATTACGATTTAATACTTACAAAGTAAATCACAAAATAAATCATATTGCAAGTTTTTTTATTCTCTATCTTGATCTAAATAAATTTTGCTGCCTACTGCATTCGTTTGATATTTGTATTTTCCGTTGTACTCATTTACAACAGGTATATCCGTTTTAACAAAGACAAGCTGGCAAATCCGAATTCCCTCTTCTATAACGACTGCTGTATCATTGGCATTAAATAATTCCAACGTGATTTGCCCCGCAAAGCCAGGATCAACCCAGCCTGCATTTTGGATAAACAAGCCCATTCTTCCTATAGAACTTCTTCCCTCCACAAAGGCTGTTAAAAAATTGGGCAACTCTATATATTCTTTCGTTGTCGCTAACAGGAAGGATTTAGGAGGAATAGTTATTTTCTCTGCTATTATTTCCTCATACGTCATTGCTTGAGTAATATTAAGACTATTATCTTCATTTGGCATAGCCTTTAAAAAGTGGTTGCCTAGCCTTAAATCGACAGAAGCAGGTTGTATTTGCTTTGTTCCTAATGGTTGAATTTTCATAGATTCATGATGAAGTAAGCTTTGTATTGTTTGATCTGAAAGTACCATCTATGCCCCTCCTTCCATTATTTATTGCGTTCAATGACAGCAATTGCATTATGTAAATGAATGGATTCTTCATTTTCACAAGTTACTTTATAATTTTTAATCCAGTGTACTTCTTCCAAATCCGCTGCCACCAATCGAGCTAAATCTTCCACAAATCTTGGATTTTGATATGCTTCCTCCGTCACAAATTTTTCATCCTCACGTTTTAATACATTATAAATAGGGGCACTCGCATTCGATAAAGCAATATTTTTTAAGTCATGTTTCCAGCTGTCGCTAATTGTTGTTTCATCTGCCTTCGCTTGCATTGTAATAAAGCCGCGCTGATTATGTGCACCGTAGATACTTATCTCTTTGGAGCATGGACATAGCGTTGTGACCCCTATTTTCATCGCAACCCATAGCTCCATTGTCTGGTGACTATCATAGCGAATGTTTAACTGTAGATTAGCATGCTGCGTGCTTGTTAATTGTGTAACAGGACTAGTTGTTTCAAAGACCCACGGAAAATCAATTGCTAAATCAACGCGCCCTTGCTTTAACGAATAGGCTATTTGTTGGACTAATTCTTTTAATAATGGCAGTGTCAATGGCTTTACTAAATATAGTTCAAGATTTTGAATAAGCCGACTCATATGTGTACCACGTTCATTGCTTTTTAAAGATGTTGTCAGTTTGATTGTTGCTAAAGGAGTCTGTAATCTATCTTGCTCCTTTAAAATGATTGGTAATTTGACATTCGATATTCCTACTTCTTGAATGTCAAACTCAAAATCCCCCTTTTGTTGCTGCACATCCTTTAAGCCTTCTTGCTGATCGATAAAAGCTTCCTCACTATGAAATAGAGTTTTCAGCTTGTAATTAATCGTATCTGCTTTCAACATTCACAAACTCCTTTTCAACACTTATCAAATTTAAGGTTAATGTTTAATACTTTTATATGGTAACATAAAAGAAAATAGTAATCATTACTATTTTCAAAAATAATGCTATTCCTCTTGAATACTGCTTTCCCCATGTTGGTTTTATATGTCCCTCAACTTCTTGATGATTTTAGGTTCGTATAACATAAATAAAAAATAGCAGCAAATAGTAAAAAGGATTGCTTGAACATCCATTTCAAGTCAATCCTTTGCATTTTTCTTACTTCAACTTTTCATGACTCTCTACATTTAACTGCACCTCACTTGTTAGACACTACCTAACAAGTGAGGTGCAGTTCAACAATGTACCGCTTTTACAAGTTTACAAGCTGACTAACTGTGCTATATTTCCCTTCATAGAAAGCAAGTGGTGACCCTTCACTCATAACGATATCAGTTACTTCTCCAATAAAGAGTGTATGATCTCCTGCAATTTGCTTGCTATGAACATTACATACAATATTTGCTAATGCATTCTTTAATACTGGTAGTTCATTTACCCAGTCAAATTCAACTTCACGTTCTTCTTTAATTTGTCCCGCAAAATGCATTGATAGTTCTTTTTGTTCCTCTGACAATATATTAACAGCGAATTTGCCTGACGTATTAATTTTATCTAGCATTCTAGCTTTTTCACCAATTGATATTAACACCAATTTTGGGTCAAGCGATACCGACATAAATGCATTGGCTGTCATACCATGCGCTTCTCCGTCTATAACTGTTGTAATCACTGTTACCCCTGTAGCAAATTTACCCATTGCATTTCTAAAAGTTCTATCATCCATCATTTGACTTCCTCCTTAAAATTAAAAGTGTTTTATTATAGATTTAAAATGAGCTATAAATAATTTTATCGTGTCTTCCTATTGATTTAGGAACCTTGGATATAAATAACTGAATATTCAGAAATTATATCAACTACCTTTTCAACCTAGCTATTTAATAACTAGCTCTTTCTGAGGTAATGATTGATCTACTAGGCCCTCTTCCATCACTGGCGCTTTGCGTAAAAATGTTACAGAGATAAATGAGGCCACAGAAAGGATCGCAATAAAAATAGCGAGTGGAACCCAAGAGTTATTATAAGCACTTAGTAAGACAGTAGCGATCATAGGAGCAGTTCCTCCAAACAATGCCGATCCTGCTTGATAGCCAAGTGTTATTCCCGTGTAGCCAACATTTGTACTGAACATTTCTGTAAACATTGTGCCAATTATACTTGCAATGGAAGACCATAGAATGCCTAAACCAATAATGGAAACGGCATAAGCCCAAAATGTTGAGGCTGTTGACAATAAATAATAATAAGGGAACGAGAAGAGAGCAATGCCGGCTGCTCCCATCATGAATACACGTTTACGGCCCAATACATCCGATAATTTCCCCATTATTGGAATACATAATGTCGTTACAATAGTTGCAACAGTAATAATGTTTAATGCTGTAGTTCTTGTGAAACCTATGCTATCTGTAGCGTAGGAGATAAAAAATGTTGTGAATAGATAGAATGGACCTACTTCAACACATTTTGCTCCTAATGAAATTAACACAGCTTTCCAATGATAACGTAGTGTTTCAAAAAGAGGGATTTTTACAACATTTCCTTTTTGTTTTTCTTCACTAAATGCTGAGGTTTCTTCAATGCCACGGCGTATCCATAAACCAGTAATCACCAAAACTGCACTTAGTAAAAAAGGAATTCTCCATCCCCATGAAAGAAATTGCCCTTCTGGAAGTAAAGTCATTATTGAAATAGCTGTTGTTCCAAGTAGCATACCCAGAGGGATCCCCATCGCTGGGAAACTTCCATAAAACCCTCGTTTTTCTTTCGGTGCATTTTCAACTGCTAGAAGAACAGCTCCTCCCCATTCTCCACCAACAGCAACCCCTTGTAGGAGTCGTAAGAATACAAGTAGAATGGGCGCTAAAATTCCGATTGTACTATACGTTGGCAACAAGCCTATACATACTGTTGAAATCCCCATTAATAAAAGTGAGATAACAAGGGTATTTTTTCTTCCAAATTTATCGCCCATATGGCTAAAAATAAGACCACCAAGAGGGCGAATAAAAAACGTAACACCAAAGGAAGCGTAAGCAAGTAACAGACTTACATATGGATCATGGCTTGGGAAAAACAGTTTATTGAAAACAAGCGCTGCCACGGTACCATAAAGAAAGAAATCATAAAATTCAATCGTACTGCCCACTAAACTAGCGAATAATACTTTTCGGGAACTTGCAGTTGATTGTTCTTTTCTCATTCATCACATTCCCCCAACTATTTGATTTTTAAATACAGATTTGTAAATAAACTTTAATTCCAAATAGGTATAGTATCCATATAGGCTACTTTGTTAAAAAATTTAACAGTAATTTCTGTTTGATTTCCTTGCTTCAACCTTTCCAGCTTATTACTGCTCAGCTCAAAGTGATTGTCGTGAGAGCTATTATGCTTAAAGAAACCTTGAATAGTTCTATCCCCATTTGTAATTTCCACTTTATAGAGACCTCTTTTCGGCAAAATGTACTTCCCCTGAATTTGAAACTTAATATTATTTAACTTCTGTTGTGTATACAAATTCATCGGGAAATTTATCAACCCATTCATTTCATAATGTTTCCCTAAGTAGTACGGGACTAAATGGACATCGCCTTCACTTATTAGCTCTCTAATTAAGGTTGAACTTATTTTATTATCATTCGTGACCCTTTTTGAAATTACTGTAACTTCAAAGGGATTGTACATACTGACCTGTCGTAAATAGTCTACATTGCCTTGGGCTTTATAACCAAAGGTGAAATCAAAGCCCACAACAATATGGGTTGCACGAAGATTTATTATATATTGATTAATAAATTCGCTTGCAGGAAGTGAAGCGAATGGCAATGTAAAATTCATTACAAAAACTTTATCTACACCATGTTTAGACATTTCTTCAAGTTTAGAAGCCAACGGGGTTAAATATTTTCTATCTGCTTCACATTTGATAATCTCACTAGGATGAGGATCAAAGGTCATAACAGTTAATTTTAAATTTTTTTTGTTGGCAATTTTCTTTGCTTGCTGTAATAAAAACTGGTGACCTAAATGAACACCATCGAAAAAACCTAAAGCCATCACATGTGGTTCTTGAATGTCTAATGGCTCATTCATTGGATGTGTTAAATGTAAAATTTCCACTATGCTTCACCTTCTCTACAAGCTATTTGATTATTAAAGGAACAAATTTTACACCAATTATGTATACTGTACTGTGTATACATTAAATAGTGAGAAAAATTGTGAAATTTTGTCGAATTTCACATACGTATTAATAGCAGAGGCATTTTAGATGAGATTCTTCACCCCATCTAATTAGCTTCTATATAATTTAACCACTTATTCGTTATTAGTGTAATATCGAACCTCAAAAATTTTACAGCCATTTGGTGATTTCCATGGACCATGCTCCATACCCGGAGGGCGACACGCAACCATTCCCGCCGTAAATTCCTCGTTTAGACGTAGGTCAATAAGTGAGCCTTCTATAATGTATAGTTCTTCCCAGAAGTCATGAATTTGTACACCATCTGGAGATGTATCTGTTCCTGCCCCCAGTTCAAGAATACGAGTGGCTACTTCCGTACCTGGAATTTGAGCAATAATACGTTGTGCTGAGCCTTCCACTGTTTTTGACGGAGTTGCTTCAAACGTTTTATAATCCACAAATTCATGTTCTTCTTTTTCTTGGTCTGCATAATAACGAACTTCGAAAATTTTGCAGCCATTTGGTGATTTCCATGGACCATGCTCCATACCCGGAGGGCGACATGCAACCATTCCCGCCGTAAATTCCTCGTTTAGACGTAGATCAATTAATGATCCTTCTATAATGTATAGTTCTTCCCAGAAGTCATGGATTTGTACACCATCTGGAGATGTATCTGTTCCTGCCCCCAGTTCAAGAATACGAGTGGCTACTTCCGTACCTGGGATTTGAGCAATAATACGTTGTGCTGAGCCTTCCACTGTTTTTGACGGAGTTGCTTCAAACGTTTTATAATCAATAAACTCGTGTTCAGGCTTAATCGTAACTTCTATTTCTGATTTCCTCATATTATACAACCTCCGCATCTGTCAGAATATGAACCTTATAATCTAATTGGATTTTGCTGTCCGTTAAACGGTCATATAATTCTGCTGAAAAACCATCACCGTAAATAAATTCACCAGTTATAATAGGAAGCGTTCCACAAAATACAACCATATCCTCACTGTAGTATCCACGCTCTTTTATAATTTTAAGTAAATCTTTAGGCTGGAGGAATTCTCCAAGTGTTCCTGCTTGATACTCTTTCTTATCACCATCAACAATCATCCAGCTTCTCATTTCAATGTCATCCCAATGATTTTCAATATCATCTAAAGACCAAAACTGTGTAGAGATAGGCTTGCTGCAAACTTGTTTGGATTTTTGAATAGACACTTTTTCAAGCTCACGATCCGTATGGTCACTTCCAAGCCCTACATACCATTTTCCCTTAACACTCATAATAATTACTTCTGCTTCTCCACTACTACTTTCTTGAACAACTGAAATAGATTGATCTGTCGTAAGAAGATTTGTTGAAATATCATAAATCATTGGAACTTGTGGAGGAGCTGGGACGCCAATCTCTCTTAATTCATCAATATGTTTTTTTACAGATGCCTGATCCTTCCCTGTGTAACCAGCAATCAGTAGACGTTTTGGAGTTACACTTATACGTTCTCCAGAAACATGAATATCCATTAAATTAATTCCTCCTGTTTATCTAAAACTCGATGCTTTAAATTTGGGAAAGCATCACGAATAGAAGCGATTTGAGATGGATCAATTTCTGTTTTTACAATCGTTTCTTCATCGCCTCCACTTGCCATTACAATTCCCCAAGGATCAACCACTTGACTATGACCACCTAAATGAACACCATGCGTCTGACCAACACAGTTACTTGAAATTAAGAAACATTGGTTTTCTAATGCTCGCGCTGTATTAAATATTTTCCAATGCTCTAATCTGGCATGTGGCCAAGCAGATGTAACAAGAAGTAGCTCTGCTCCTAAATCTACTTCTGCACGGTACAATTCAGGGAAACGTAAATCATAGCAAGTTGATAATCCTACCTTCCCAAAGTCTGTATCTACTACAGTTGTTTCATTGCCTCTCGTTAAAATTTGCCCCTCCTGTGAACCATAACGGAATAGATGAATTTTTCTATAGGTTCCAATAAGTGCACCCTCTGGAGAAAATAAAACACTAGTGTTATAGAATTTTCCATTATTTCTTTCTATAAAGCTGCCTGCAAATAGATAAGAACGAATTTCTTTTGCCTTTGAAGAGAATCGCTGTACAAAATCTCCATTAATTTCTTCCGATTCATCAACATATCGATCAAATGCAAAGTACCCAGTTGCCCATGTTTCAGGTAGAACAATTAAATCTTGACCCTTTAATTTATCAATCATTGCTTCCACACGATCTATACGAGCGTTTTTAGATTCATTATCTTTAATCTCTAATTGTATTGATGCAATCTTCATTTTTTCAACATCCTTTTATCTATATTTCCTAAACGAGCTCCTCCACTTGTGTAGGAAGAGAATAACTTTCTAAAAAAGCTTCAACCATTTTCACTGGTTCTTCATATCCATAATTTCTAAATGAATAGCCTTTCGTAACGAATGGTGCACCATTATAGAACATTTCGTACTGTTGATGTCTCCCACTAAATTCTGATCCAATGATATCCCATACTAACTTAAATAATTTAATTTTCTCCTCAGCACCTACGCCTGTAGAACGTATATATTGATAGATATCATCCTTCGTTTCAGGATTGATCAGTTCTTTGTAGGAAGAAGGTAATTGTAAAACGCCTCCCCCACATAGCTCTCTTAAAATTCTAATAACTGAAGCATAAATAATATCCTGCTGACCAACTACACCATAAAGGAAACGCGGGTCTGGTCGTGCTACACCATTTTTATCAATGATACAATTATATTCGGATGCTAACAGGTTACCTTCTACAGAAGCTGCAATAGATGCAAGTTCACCTAGCTTTTCTTGAACAGAAGGAATCTTATCTATTCCGTTCATTGCTGTCACTTTGCGTGCTGCACCAATTAAGAATTTCAATTTATTACTAAATCTTATTTGGGCTTGATTATTACCTAATACGTGTGCTGGCGTTTCATGGAACTGTGCTCTCACAATATCAATATTTTTGTAAACAAAAATATCTGACCATGGAATAAATACATCATCAAAAACAACTAATGAATCGCTTTCATCAAAACGAGAAGATAATGGATAATCAAATGTGCTTGGTGATTTGTCAGCATAACTAGGTCTTGCATAAAATTTTAACCCTTTTGCATGAATCGGTAATACAAAGGACAATGCATAGTCTTCATCCCCAGGACGTAGTGGAGTAAGACAACTTACAAATAAATAATCAGATACTGCTGATGCTGTGCCAAGCATTTGAGAGCCTCTTACAACAATACCGTCCTCTTTTTCTTCATAAACACCCACTGGTAGAAATTTATCTTCCAATTCATGGGCTGCTTTACTTCGGTCAATTTGCGGTGGAATGATAACATATGTTACATATAAATCTTTATCACGCACATGCTTGTAGAAATTCACAACATTTTCTCCAAAACCTTCTCCCCCACGTTCAAATACCTCAGGTGAACTAGCAAATGAGGCTAAAAAGCTAGCAACATGATCAGGGCTTCTGCCAACAAATCCGCAAGTTGCTTGAGACCATTTAGAAATTGCTAATCTTCGTTCCTTTAGCTCTTCACGACTCTTTGGAATCATATAAATTTTGTTTGCGAGCGTGCCATCCTCTGTTGTATAAGTCATATTTTGCGATTCATCTAATGCTAAATCGTATAAACCAGCAATCGTATTTGTAATTCCTTTAAAAGCAGGGTGTGTTGCTACATCTTTAACTCTTTCTCCGTTTATGTAGATCACTCTATCATCTTTCAATGCCTCTAAATACTCTTGACTTGTTCTAACCATACTTACTTCCTCCCCATGTATCGAATAAATAGATGTTTTTAAAAGAAACAGTCTTTCAACGAATCATTAACTCCCTTTTCAGAACTCTGTGTACTGTGTTGTGTATACATTGATTTCCCCAAAAACTTGTATTGCAACAAATACTCATAAGCAAGCGCTTTCATTCAAGCAAATTAATTTACAAATGCCACAATATGTTTTTCTTAACCTATAGCTAAATCGAAATTGAAGCATCCGTTAAATAGTATCAAGATGAAAGCCTCTTGCATAAGACCCGCCTTATAATAGATTGAAGTACACCCTTTACTAAAGATAGTGGTAAACTTCCTTAACACCTCCCTTCAAAACATTCTAGCTATCAGGAATTATCAATAACTACTAATGTTTCTTTTGTATTTTCTAAATGGTTTAAAATCATTTTTGAAGCTAATTCAGGATTTTTTTCTTCTATAGCTTGTACAATCTGCTGGTGTTCAATTAAAACACTTCTCATTCTCCCTGGCTTCCTAACTGCTCTCAATCCAATAAGCTGAGTAAGATTATGAAGATTCGTTAAAATTTGTTCAATAATCGTGAATTTAGCCAATTTGGTAAGAGAGAGATGGAACTCATGATCTAGCTCAATAAATCTAATCGCATCATCATTTTCCAATGCTTCCTCTTGTTGTTTTAAAATTATTTTCAATGATTTCAGCTGCTCAGTCGATGTAATTCTTTCAATAAGTTTTTTCACTGCTTCCACTTCAATAGCACTTCTTACTAAAAAGATTTCATCCTGTTCCTCTTTAGTAATTTTTTTTACGGTCATTCCCTTTCTTGGAATCGCAACAAGCAAACCTTCTTTTACCAAATCTTGAATAGCTGCTCTTACTGGTGTTCTTGAAGTATTCAGTGTTTCTGCTAATTGAACTTCTGTAAAAATTTCGTCACTTGTAATTCCACCAAATAATATAGCTTTCTTAATTTGCTTATAAACTTTATCTTGGGTTGTTTTTTCCTTCGCTATTGGCTTTAACTGAACCTCTTTCATATCAATCCACCCTTTTACTAAGTCTTTACCATACTACATTAAAAATCTGAATTTATATGAATGGTTAAACTCTTCATGTTTTATGTATACATAATACGAAAAACGCCTTATAGAAGTCAACATTTTTTTATTTTTTCTGAAATTTTTAAATAGAAGTTAATGAATCCTTACAGTGTTCAAGTCTGCCGCTTTATTAAAATATTAATATAGAGCGCTAAATGCTTCCTTTTTTTCAAAAAATTGTACAGTTTAATCCATACACCTACTAAGACTGACAGAGTCAATAATTTTATAAATAGCACTTAAAATAGGAGGTGTATCTATTAAAGGTAATAGAATCCTCCTATTCATTTGCAAGGTTCTTTCATACTAATAATTATTTGTTACTTAACAATCCCCCGCAAAAAAACTTCCCAGCTTATCTTTAATCTTCTTTCATATTCTTCTGTAGAGAAATTCACCATATAAAAGAGCGTACCATCTAACATACAAAGAAAAGCTGTCACAATAGTTTCCGTTTCAACGTATTTGTCCGATTCACTCTCTAAAATATTATAGAGTAATTTTCTAATTTCTGATTCCGATTCATTATATTTTTGAAGCATAAAATCCTTAAATTTCTCAGGAGGCACGACTCCATATCTTTTAATAAAAAAGCCCAGCTCATGATCATAAAAATATTTATTTAATTTTTCCATAAGCGTGTATAATTTTTCCTCTACAGAAGGCATGTTTAACGAACTTAATTGGTTACGCATAAAAAGATGATAATCTCTCATAACATTATTAGTGACACTTTCAAACAATTCTTCTTTACTGGAGAAATAGGCATAAATAGATGGTGCTTTAATATTTACCCTGTTTGCTATCTCTTTAAGAGATGTTTCTTCATATCCTTTTGTAGAGAATAGGATTAGAGCATGCTTCAATATTTCTTGCTTTGTTGCTTCTCCCTTACTCATCATTTCTCACCTCATTATAATATCCTCCTATTAGGATACCAATTTCAGCCCAACAATACTTATGATAATTCCACCAACAAGAACTAGCTTTTTTGCATCCTTAGGCTCCTTGAAAACCATCATGCCAATTAACACACTTCCGGCTGCCCCGATTCCTGTCCATATACCATAACCAATGCTTACAGGTATTTCCTTTAACGAGATAGATAGAGCGATGAAGCTTAACCCCATAAATATGATTAACATAATAGTTGGCTTTATTTTCGTAAAGCCTTCAGATAATTTTAAAAATATTACACCACCGACTTCCATTATTCCTGCTAGCACTAAAAATAACCAGCTCATCCTATACACCATCCTCTGTTTCAGACTGATTGGATATAAATTTAAGCCCAATAATACAGCTAATTAACATTAACACGAATACAATCTTTATAAGACTAACGGAATCCCCTAAAAATACCATGCCGACAAGGGCCGTCCCAAAAGAACCCAGACCTGTAAAAACAGCATAGGCAGTTGATATAGGAAGAAACTTTAACGCTTTAGAGAAAGCATAGAAACTTAATACCAGTAATACAACCGTTGGAATTACGACTTTTATATTTGTGAAACCATTTGAATACTTCAACCCTAAAACCCAACCTACTTCTAGAATTCCTCCAAAAATAAGAAATAACCATGCCATAAAACTGCTCCTTTATATATGTTTTTACCAATAACGTTTAACACTAATAAATATAGTATATGCTAAACAAACAATAATTTAACTAACGTTAGTTAGATTTTAAGTAAAAAAAAATAAAAATGCAACCTTTTTATTAAATATTTTTCAGAAATAATTCATTTTTTCTATTTGTTAATTTTTGCTTCTAGCTAATTGGTTGAATTTATGGTTAAGTGCCATGATATTACCCTCATTATTTCAATTATCAATTCATCCTACCTTTCTATTTAAAGCAAAATTTTTCAAATGCATCACCAACTTTTTTTCTTCTCATATTCTATAGCATCAGGTCGAATATTGAGGGGGAACTGTATGGGGATTGAATTGACCGCTCTCCATTGGATTTATGTCATATTTATCGTGCTTATTATTGGATTTATGGTGAAACGCCGTGATACTACACTTATTTGTATACTTGGCATCTTTATGCTAGCAATTGTGGCAACTGGCGATTTAACTGCCTCCATTAGTGGTGTGTTTAATAGCTTTATTTATGCTATTACAGAGCTGCTATCAACGATTCTTATTATTTCCATTATTGTTGCGATGAGTCGAGTGATGATGGCATCAGGCATTAATGAGATCATGGTTGCACCGTTTACAAAAATTATTAAAACACCTGCACTCGCCTATTGGACAATTGGTCTACTAATGATGGTTATTTCTTGGTTTTTCTGGCCCTCTCCCGCTGTTGCGCTGCTAGGGGCTGTACTCTTGCCTGTGGCGATTCGTGCGGGTTTGCCAGCACTGGGCGTTGCCATGGCGATGAATTTATTTGGGCATGGTATTGCGTTATCGAGTGATTTTGTCATACAGGGAGCGCCAAAGCTAACAGCTGATGCTGCGGGTATTCCTGTTGGGGATGTTGTAGCGGCTAGTATTCCACTTGTTATAACGATGGGCGTTGTGACAACTGTTGTTGCTTATATTTTATTGCGACGCGATATGAAGCGTGGAACACTAACACTAAACACTGCTGATGAGGCTGATAAGGAGCGTGAACAAGCAGCAACTGCACATTTACTATCTATGGGGCAAAAGCGGTTTTTTGCTGTGCTTATTCCGATTGCTTTTATAGCAGATGTGATTGCCATGTCGCTCTTCCAGCTACAGGGCGGTGATGCTACTGCATTAGTTGGTGGAACTGCTGTTTTTATTTTACTTTTGCTAAGTGTTGCTGCACATAAAAAAGAGGGGCTTGAAAAAACGACAAGCTATTTGATACAGGGCTTTCAATTTGGCTTTAAAGTGTTTGGGCCTGTAATCCCAATCGCCGCCTTCTTCTACCTCGGTGATGTCGGCTTTATCCAAATTATCGGAGATCATTTACCCGCTACCTCGCACGGTATTGTCAATGACCTAGGTGTTGGGCTTGCCGCAGTCGTGCCTTTAACAAAGGAAATAGCCGTTGTCACATTAACGGTTGTAGGCGCGATTACTGGATTAGATGGCTCAGGCTTTTCTGGTATTTCCCTTGCAGGCTCTGTCGGTAGCTTATTTGGTAATGCTATTGGTGGCGGTACGGCTACGTTAACAGCTTTAGGGCAAATCACAGCGATTTTTGTTGGTGGAGGAACATTAATTCCTTGGGCATTAATTCCAGCAGCCGCTATTTGTAATGTCAGCCCATTTGAGCTAGCAAGACGTAACTTAATTCCTGTAGTGATTGGGCTTGCTGTAACGACAATAGTAGCGATGTTTTTAATATAGTGCTATCAAAGAGCAGCATTAAGCGATGGACAGTGTTCGAGTCCATCGCTTTTAACATTAAAGGGATTTTCTTATGATGGTTGTACTGTATAGTATTTGCTTAAATCCTACTGAAGCTGTTGGGTAGCACTCTTTGCCTCATTAAATTTTTTATCCATCACAAATGCTTTTGCAAAGGGCTTTACGGTAATAATAGCTTTTGTGAACGGTATGAAGGTTAAGCTTTGTGTCATGCTAAATCGCGAATCATTACATGAGAGTTGAGTCGCTTGATTTTCTTTTTATCTAAGGTAGCAGCTTTAATACAATCCCAATATTTCACACAAGCTTTAACATGCTCTTGCTAATTAATTGCTTCAATTTAGCAGCTTCTATATTGCTTAAAACTTTGCTTAAAGCTTATAATAATGAATTAAGTTTATATCTACTCGATTGCTTGCAACAGCAAAGATAAGCAATATATCTTGCATTTTTCAATAAGCTATGCATATAATAAGAATAGACCGACAGTCGGTCATATCAGGAGGCATTCAACATGAGAGTTGTCAAAGAGCATGAGGAGCGGCGCAATGAAATATTAAATACCGCTCAGACACTTTTTGTTACAAAGGGCTATATGAAAACAACCATCAATGATATTTTACAGGCAATCGGCATTGCGAAAGGCACTTTTTATCATTACTTCAAATCGAAAGAGGAAGTGCTAGATGCCATCATTGAGCGCATTATTCAAGCAGATGTAGCAAAGGCGCAGCATATTGCCCGTGATTCCACTATGTCAGCAATAGAGAAATTATTTGCGATTTTACTAGCACAAGCACCACAGCAAGGGGATCAAAAAGAGCAATTAATTGAGCATTTTCATCAGCCAGATAACGCAGAAATGCATCAAAAAAGCTTAGTGCAGGCTGTTAACCGGCTATCACCCATTTTAACAGAGGTCATTCAGCAAGGCATTGAGGAAAAGATTTTTGATACAGATTACCCAAGGGAAACAGTCGAGTTTTTACTCGTTTCTGCACAGGTTGTTTTCGATGATGGCTTCTTTCAATGGGAGCCAGAGGAGATGTTACAAAGAGCAACAGCTTTTGTCCAGCTAATGGAGCGTGCTTTAGGAGCAAAAGCAGGGAGCTTTCAACAAATGCTAGACATTTTATTAAAATCATCTTAATGTAAAGCGATTCAATCTAGATTCGCTTTCTATTTTCCAACAATATAGACCGGCAGTCGGTCTAATATAGAAGGAGGACCTTATGACATCTATTCGTAAACCTGCTTTTTCAAAGGATTTTATACTTGTTGTATTAGGTCAGATCATTTCCATTTTAGGAGCTGCTTTATTGCGCTTTGCTTTATCACTTTATGTATTAGATATAACTGGAAGAGCTGATATATTTGCTGGATTGCTCGCACTATCCAGCCTTCCACTTCTTTTATCACCCATCGGTGGAGCACTGGCTGATCGCTTTAATCGGCGTAATTTAATGGTTCTATTTGATATAGCCAGTGGTGTTATTATTTGTTGCTTATTTTTATCTTTATTGCTGCAACAGCCATCCATTGTTGTGATTGGTATTGTTATGACTTTATTAGCATTGATTAGCGCTATGTATTCGCCTGCTGTTATCGCTAGTATTCCACTTCTTGTCGCAGACAATAAGTTAGAGCAGGCAAATGGTATTGTTCAAGCAATACAGGCATTATCACAAGTAGCTGCGCCTGTTTTGGGTGGTGTACTATACGCTATACTACCTTTCAAAACACTTGTTATGGTTAGTGCCATTTTGTTTTTTTGCTCTGCCATCTTGGAAATATTTATTAAAATTCCTTTTTCCAAGCAGACACAGCCACCACCCATTTTAAAAGATTTGCAAATAGGATTTCGATACGTTGGTCAGCATAACTTTATTGTAAAGTGCATTGTCCTTGCAGCAAGCTTAAATTTTTTATTAACACCCTTCTTTATTGTCGCTGTCCCGATTATTTTGCGAATGGCAATGCAGGTGAGCGATATGCTCTATGGTATAGCAATGGGGATTATTGATTTTGCTACAATTATCGGTGCATTATCTATTGGGTTATTTGCCAAGCATCTACGCATGAATCGACTCTATCAATGGCTTTTAGTCATTGCATTATTGACGATACCGATTGCCCTTACAGTAACACCTTTCTTATTACAGCAAAGCTTTATTTTATCCATTTTAATTTTTATAGGCTGTAGTATTGCGATTGCAATGCTGATTACGATACTCTCTATTTTCGTAATCACGGCTGTGCAAAAGCAAACACCCAATGCACATCTCGGTAAAGTAATGGCTATTATTACAGCAAGCGCTCAGTGTACTGCTCCCTTTGGCCAAATTTTATATGGCATCGTCTTTGAAGCAACACAGCATGCTATGTATTGGTCGGTATTACTAATGAGCTGCGCCGTATTGCTACTAGCCCTTCTAGCAAAAAAAATGTGGCAGCAGAAAGAAAGTGAGGAAATGCTATGATTTTGCGTATGGCACAACGAGATATTATACGAAATCCCATCCTAACTTTAACTTTAATCGCCTTTATATTGCTTTCTTCTTTTTTAATGGCAAGTGCGACAACAATGATTGTTCATTTATTTACATCTGTAGAACAATTTTTTCAGCAGGCAAAAGCACCCCACTTTGTGCAAATGCATGCAGGTCCCATTAATCAGCAGCAAATTGATACATTTGTTATGGAGCATCCTTTTATTGAAGCCCAGCAAACCGTTGATATGCTGACAATTGAACAAACACAGCTTTTTATTGAAAATCGAACACAAAGTGAGGCAATGAATGGCAGTGTAATGGATATTAGCTTCGTTACTCAAAACCAGTTATTTGATTTGCTATTAGATGAAACAAATCAACCACTACAGGTTGCACAAGGAGAAATTGCCGTACCGATTTATTATATGGAAAAATATCATTTGCAGCTTGGCGATAAAATTTGGTTTGCCAATGAGCAAGTCGACAAGGAATTTACTATTTCAAGCTTTACACGTGATGTACAAATGAATCCATCCATTGTTAGCTCTAAGCGCTTTGTGATTCATCAGGAGGATTGGCATTCTTTAGCACAATCAATAGCACAGCATGAATATTTAATTGAATTTCTAGTGACGGAGCAGGCACAAATACAGCAGCTAGAGCAATTATATCAGGCATCTGATTTGCCACAGCAAGGACCAACGATTACGTACCCACTTTTTAAGATGCTGAATATGCTAACAGACGGTCTAAATGTGTTAATTGTGCTTTTTCTAAGTGCTCTTTTAATGGTTGTTGCGATGCTCTGCATTCGTTTAACAGTTATGACAACATTGGAGGAGGATGTGCGTGAAATTGCTGTTATGAAGGGGATCGGCATTGCGAATAAGCAAATTCGCCTGCTTTATTTAGGAAAATATATTGCGATTACTCTGCTGGCTGGCATTAGTGGTTACCTGCTATCATTGTTTATCATACAGCACTTTACTGCAAATATGGCGCACTATTTGGGGCAATTTCATATGACCACACTTCACTATTTATTGTCGCTTAGCAGTGTCGCGATAATTTGTTTAATCGCCCTTTTATATTGCTACATCATTTTAAAAAGCTGTGAACGTATTTCTGTAGTAGAAGCTTTTCGGCAAGGAGCTGCGACAGAGAAAGCGATTGCAATTGCTAGCAGTAAATTTCCATCTATCAACCTATTACTTGGCATAAAAGATATTGCAGCACGCTTTCCAATATATCGCTTAATTGGTGCAGTTTTTATTATAGCCTGCTTTATGATGCTTGTGCCACTGAATTTACTGCAAACAGTGAAATCACCAGACTTTATTACGTATATGGGCGCGAGTAAAAGTGATATACGCATCGACCTGCCCTACAACGACAATACTCGCAGGCAATTTGAAGCTATGCAAGCTACCCTTGCACAAGATGTAGAGGTGGAAAAATATACAATATTTACAACAGCAAGGTTTATGGTAGAGGTCGCAAATGGACAATATGACAGCATACAGGTGGAGATTGGTGATTTTACAGCATTTCCTTTACGTTATGTGGAAGGGGTTGCACCGACACAAAAGGATTCGATTGCCCTCTCCGTTTTACAGGCACGCGAACTCGCCGTGGATATAGGCGATTCATTAACTGTTATTGTTGAAAAAGTGCCGAAGCAATTAACCGTTTCAGGTATTTATCAGGATATTACCAACGGTGGTAAAACAGCAAAAGCACAGTTGTCAATCAGCTCGGCTACTCCTATTCTTTGGTATGTCATTAGCGTAAATATTATAGATGGCGTTGCGGCTCAAGAAAAAATAGAAACATATCGTGAGCTATTTAAAACAGCTAAAATTACAAATATGACACATTATATTGCACAAACACTTGGTTCAAATATTGCACAGCTCAAGCAAATTACCCTGCTGGCTATTATCATATCCTTATCTATTACGGTATGTATTACAGCGATGTTTATCAATATGCTGCTTGCAAGGGATGCAAGGCAAATCGCCATTTTACAAAGGTTAGGCTTTTCGAAGCAAGCGATTCGCACACAATATATAACACGTGCCATAACGCTTTTAATTATCGCCATTATAATAGGAACAATTTTATCTAACACTCTTGGGCAATATTTAATTAACAGGCTCGCTATGCTTATTGGTGCATCACATATTACATTAATAAGCCAGCCATTACAGGTGTATTTCTTCTATCCATTATTATTTATTTGCGCCGTTACGTGGACTGTTGTATTAGCAACGGCAAAGCTACAACGACAATCTGCCATTACAACATTAGGAGGAAACGAATGATGACAATTTTAGAAGTACAGCATTTACACAAAATATATGTTCTCGGCAATACAGAGCAGCACGTATTGAAAAATATTCAGCTGACCCTTCAAAAGGGAGAGTTTGTTGCGATTATGGGGCCCTCAGGCTGTGGTAAATCTACTTTACTTTATACAGTCAGTGGCATGGATCAAGCAACATCAGGTCATATTACCTTTCTACAGCATACTATTGGCACGATGGCTGAGCCACAATTAGCACAATTACGACTTGAAGCAATGGGCTTTATTTTTCAACAGCACCATCTATTAAAAAATTTAAATTTATTCGACAATATCATTTTATCTGCTTATTTAGCGAAAAAAGAAAGCCGTCAAAAAATTAATATGCGCGCTACACAGCTAATGGTAAAGCTAGGTATTGCACAATTAGCTAAGAACGATATTACTCAAGCATCTGGTGGGCAATTACAAAGGGTTGCCATTTGCCGTGCATTAATAAACAACCCAGTCATTTTATTTGGCGATGAACCAACAGGGGCTTTAAATACAGCCGCTACTTCAGAGGTAATGGACGTCTTAGCAACGATTAACCAAGAAGGCACAACGATTTTACTTGCTACCCATGATGCCAAAGTTGCTGCAAAAACCGAGCGTGTATTATTTATGCTCGATGGCGAAATTATTGCTGAAACAACTCTAGGAAAATACAATCCTATAAATAATGATTTATCTAAACGAGAGCAACAGTTGAATCGTTGGCTTGTGCAGCTTGGGTTTTAATAAAAAAGGTTAGGCTAAAACAACAAAGGACGTGTCTGAAAAGCAATTTTAAGATATGTCCTTTGCGAATAAGGCGAAGCTACCAGCCAGATTTTCACAATGCATTTATCCCCTATATTTAGAAATAAAGGTTATTACATCTTACATATTAAAATATCCCCTTTTATCTATCGGTGTCCAGATAAATAAAAATCCCACGAGTAAAAAAGCTAGAAGGAGCGAAAGAATGCTTCCTAATCAAGTTGAGCAAATTTTGCAAATCTATCACGTAATTTATTTTTAAGATCTTCTCATTATCAATAATAACAACAATAGATAATAAAAATTGCATTACCTTTTTACTGTACATCTTTAAAAAAAATATATATTATATTTTTTGATAATGTTCTCATATTGATAACATTCGATTGCTTCCCCTGATACCATCTCATTTTTCTTGATAGGAGGATCGGTTAATGCGTAATAAAGCAGAGGTATTAATGCATCCTGTGAGAATGAAAATTTTACAGGCTCTGATGCACAATAAAGAAGAAGGTTTAAGCACGTTGGAGATGATTTCTGTTATTAAGGATGTACCACAGGCTACCTTATATCGTCATATCCAAATTTTAGTCGATGAAAACATTATAAAAATTGTGAAGGAACGAAAGGTACGTTCCGTTACAGAGAAATTTTATGCATTAAATGAAGGAGCAGCAAAACTAAGTAAGGAGGATTGGACACAGCTTACAACAAAGCAAAAATTAAATTATATTTCCTACTATCAATTGGCTTTGTTATCACAATATCAAAATTATTTACATTCCCTTGATGAAAAAGAAAGCACGACAGATTTAGCAACTTTTTCCTTAGCTGATTTGACATTAACAAAAGATCAATTTATGAGTTTTGATCGTGAATTAAATGATTTATTAACCAAATACTATAATATGGCTGACTCAAGTAAGGACGCTGAAACAAAAACAATTGCGATCAATATTATTCCAAAACCTTAGGTCGATTTTGTCTAAAGAAATGGAGAAGATTTATGAAAAAAGGAAAGTTATCAGAAACTATACGAAAATTTATTATGATTGTTATTGGCGCAGCTATTGCTGGCTATGGACTGGAGGCAGTATTAATTCCAAACAACGTTATTGATGGCGGTGTAACAGGGATTAGTATTATGGGAGCACATCTTTTTGGTATTCCATTAGGAGTGCTACTGTTCATCTTAAATATTCCATTTGTTTATATTGGCTATAAACAAGTAGGAAGAACATTTGCTTTAATGAGTAGTATAGGTATTGCTGCGCTATCTATTGCTACAGTTTTGTTACATGATGTTGAAACAATTTTAGGACCAAGCGATCCCCTTCTCATTGTTTTATCGGGCGGTATCTTGCTTGGTGTTGGTATTGGAATTGTCTTACGTAATGGCGGTGCTTTAGATGGTACTGAGGTATTAGCTGTTCTATTATCACGTAAAGTACCATTTTCAGTCGGTGATATTATATTATTTATTAATGCCTTTATTTTCTTAGGGGCAAGCTTTATTTTCGGCTTAGAAAGTGCCTTATATTCAGCATTAACCTACTATATTGCGAAAAATGTGATTGATATTATTCAGGCAGGTTTAGAAAAATCGAAAGAAGTCCGTGTGGTCAGTGCCAAGTCAGAGGAAATTGGTGATGCTATCCAAGCTCGTTTAGGGCGTGGTATTACCTACACACATGGGCGTGGTGGCTTCTCTAACGAACCAACTGAAATTTTATACTGCGTTATTAACCGTATGGAGGAAACTAAGCTAGTTTCTATTATTAAAGATATCGACGATGGAGCTTTTGTGGTAATTTCAGATGTTGCTGAGGTTCGTGGTGGTAACTTTAAGAAGCGTGATATTCACTAATTTATATAAGGTGGGAGCCTACAATTTGCTAGGGTCCCTCTTTATTTTATTTCATGGGAGTCTATCCGCCACTTCTGCTGTTCTATCCGTCATTCTCGAAGTGCTATCCGTCACTTTTGCCATTCTATCCGTCACTTTCCTTAGACACTCAAAGGAGGAGCCCCTATGGACCTTTTTATTGCTAGCAACCGTCAATTACCTATCCGTTATTATCAGCAAGAAGCAGTTTGGATTCGGCGTGGAGGTAATCTCAGGCTTCCTCATTTAACATTGCCATTTTTTGTTGAAGTAGAAATCAAACATCCTTCTCACCTATCAATTATTAGAGATTATATTATTGACCTTCAACAGCAATATAAGCAGACAGAAATTCAAATTTTGATTAACAATACGGCTCTTTTAGCTACAATGCACGAAATAGTTTCCAATCGTCAGCAAACACATCATATGATAACCGTCTATCAACTTGAATCATCTTAATTATTTCTTACAAAAAATATGCATACAATTGCTATTAGTAGAATAGAAACCTATATAAAGAGTAATTTTCGTTATGTGAAAAATAAAGTGGGGTGTGAAAGGATGCTGAAAGTAAATGATGCAAAAGAGATGGTACTGAAAATTGTGCAGGGTGATCCGTTATTTGCTGTGCTACAACATACGCCTTTAGAGGAAGTTCTCTATCAGGATGCTTATTTAACAACTATTGATGAAGCCCAACATTATACGATTGCAGAGGTTGCTAGCTGGTTTGATAGTACAGATGCGATGCTACGCTATTATTTAAAACCATTTGAGCAATATATTTTTGACAATACCACGCCTAACGCAAATGGTAATATTCGTTTATATCTTCCAGCTATCGTCAGACTACGCATGATTTTATTATTAAAGGATGAGTACCGTGTAAAGGGGATTAAACATCTACTTGGGCTTGATGATCATGGTCAGCTACTCAAGCATCAAATTACTGCTACAACAAGTGATGCAGAGGAGCTCTCTCATAAGGTAGATGTGCTTGGAAATGTTTTGCATCAAATGATACAAACAGGGCTTTTTCAGTTTGTACCAAATGATGAGCAGGAGGCTTTGCAGGTAACTATTAATCAGGATTTTTTTACGTATACAATTCAGCAAGAAACATTGGCACTTCAGCAGGAAAATAACCATCTTCAACAGCAAATTTTTGAGCTGCAAGAAAATAGCGTAAAGGATATTGTGCAAAAAATTCGAGAGCGCCATATTGAAAATGAAATCGTATCGACTTTACGAACGGAGGCATTACAGCAATTTGCGCTTAATCATAAAGCAGGCTTTTTGACAAGGATGTTTAAATCCTCCCAAATTGAAATGGAAAAGGAGCAATTTGTGCTACGCTATATTTCACAGCATTTAGCAGAGCGTTTAGAGGTTGCACTGAATGATTACTATGAAAAATAAGGAACATGATGGGCTACTACCCTCATGTTCTTTTTTAGACTGAGGATACAAGCGTGCCGACAAATCTTAGTAATCGAAAATGAATCATAACCATTTCCTCCATGCTTAAATCCTGATTTCCTCTATCTAGCCATTCCTGAATGACACCTAAAATAGCAGAAGCAATAAAGGCTTGGAAATATTGCTGGAATTCTGGGTCTTGCACTTCTTTGCGTACAATGGCTAATCGATCTAAAATATGATTGCTAAAAATTATTTTTACCTTTTTCGCAAATGTAGGGCTTCCCTGCTCTCCTAGTAACACCCGAAAGGCAGGGGCATGTTCTTTAATGCATGTAATCACATTGATAAATGGTGGATATAGATGCCCTGTTTGTAAAGTTTGAAAGGCTTCCACTGGCTGCACCTTTTTGACACGACTCTCTAGCTCCATCAATAACTCCTGCTGGATATCCTCCATCACCGCAAATTTATCCGCATAATGTAAATAAAATGTGCCTCGATTAATATGGGCGGTTAATGCTAAATTTTTAACGGTTACACGCTCAAAGCCTACCTCCTCCATTTGTTGAATAAATGCTTTTTTTATCGCCTGCTTTGTTTCAAATGTCATTTGTTCATGTATCGACATAGCTACTCCTCCATTTACTTAACACATGGCTGCAAACTGTTTATTGTATTTGCTCCTATGCTACCGTAAAATTTTTATCAAATCAACACTGTGTTCAGTGAAGGAGTGATCGTTATGGAGAGCTATGCTATTTCTATTCATAACCTTGAAAAAAGCTTTAAGCATAAACAGGTTATTGCCCCTCTTTCCTTGGCTATTCCAAAGGGACAATTAATGGGCTTGCTTGGTCCATCAGGCTGTGGCAAAACAACATTGATTAAAATGATTATGGGGATGCTAAAGCCAGATCAAGGCACTATTCAAGTATTGGATTTTGCTGTGCCGCATCAGCAATTATTAAAAGCTATTGGCTATATGGCACAAAATGATGCGCTTTATCAAGATTTAACAGGTGCAGAGAATCTACATTTTTTTGCAAGGCTTTATTGTTTGTCAAAAGAGGAGCGTATGGAGCGTGTAGCCTATGCTGCCAATCTTGTGCGCTTAACAGATGATCTACAGCAAAAAGTCATCAATTATTCTGGAGGAATGAAGCGTAGATTATCGCTTGCCATTGCACTTATTCAAAATCCACAGCTATTAATTTTAGATGAGCCAACAGTTGGTATTGACCCTGTGCTAAAAAGGGAGATTTGGCAAGAGCTTATTCGTTTAAAAGAGGAAGAACAAAAAACGATTTTAGTCACAACCCATGCAATGGATGAGGCGGAAAGATGCGATCAGCTAGCCATGCTAAGAAGTGGACATATTATTGCACAGGGCACACCGCAAGCATTAAAAGCACATTATCAAGCGAAAGATTTTGATGAGGTGTTTTTAAAAGCTGGAGGTGATGTACAATGAGAATAGGCGCCATTATCACAAGAATTACTCAACAAATGAAACGAGATAAACGCACGCTCGCCTTACTATTTTTAGCACCACTTCTTGTACTCTCATTAATGTACTTTATTTTTAATAGTAATGAGCCTGCGATTACACTTGTTGTTTCCAATGGTTCTGCACCACTTATGGAAAAGCTAGAGAGCACAGATTTTACAATTATTGAAGATCAAGATTTTACTAAAAAGCAGTTAGCAGAAAAAGAGTACACTGGCTGGCTGGCTATCGACCAACAGACTATAAAGCTCACTTTATTAAATGATGACCCTTCTCAGGCAAAGCTTTTAACGATGCAGTTGGCACAAATTTTACAGCCTACGCAAGTTTCTACAGGTAATCTCGAAACAGACTATATTTATGGTGATAGGGATACGGTTATTTTTGATATTTTTAGTCCTATGCTAATTGGCTTTTTTGTGTTCTTCTTTGTCTTTTTAATTACAGGCATCGCTTTATTAAAAGAACGTACTTCAGGCACATTGGAGCGGTTGCTGGCAACACCTATTAAACGCTCAGAGATTGTCGCAGGCTATATGATTGGCTACGGTTTATTTGCCCTGTTACAAACAATTATTATTGTGTTATTTGGTATTTATGTACTTGATATTGTCCATATTGGCTCGATTTGGCTTGTTTTATTGATTAATATGATGGTTGCCCTTGTATCCCTATCCTTAGGTGCATTGCTATCAAGCTTTGCGGCGTCAGAGTTTCAAATGATGCAATTTATTCCGTTGGTCATTGTGCCACAGGTATTTTTTTCAGGGCTTTTCCCGCTTGATAATATGGCGGAATGGCTGCAAAATCTCGGTCATATTATGCCTCTGTATTATGCAGCAGATGCTTTAAATGGTGTGATGTATAAAGGCTATTCCTTCAACGAGATTCTGCTAAATCTCATTGTGCTCGCTTGTTTTGCCATCGTCTTTATTGTCTTAAATATTATAAGCTTAAAAAAATATCGTTCATTATAAGTCATCGTCTAAGGTTCTAAAGCAGAGCCTTAGACGTTTTGAAAATCTTCCTCTGATAGCACCTCAATGCCATGTCTTCGTAATAGCGCAGTCGTTACCCCTGCCCCAGCGATTTTAGTACCGTTAAAATCACCATTATAAATCATCACACTGCCACAGGATGGGCTATATTCCTTTAAAATAACCTTTGTTGCGCCTACTTCTAGTGCCTTGTGCAATGTTGCATAAGCACCCTTGACATATAGCTCTGTAACATCACGACCTGATTTTTCAACCACGGCTGCTTTTCCATCGAGAACATCTTCTCCAATGCCACCTACAATTTCAGCAGGTTCACGGGGTGTTGAAAAGCCTCCCATAAGCTCAGGGCAAACCGTGACAGCCTTATTGTCTAGTACAAGCTTTTGTATTTGCTCATCCAAACTATTTGTGCCATTGTACCGAATATTCAACCCTGCTAAACAAGCGCTAATTAAAATCATGACTATCCCTCATTTCCTTATAGCTGATTGCTCTCTCATAAGTGTAGCACGATAACGAAGCCTATACTGCCCCCACTATGTTTGAAAATAATCAGGCGTTTTATCGTTTTCCGACAGAAGACTCCCACTTCAAGGAGCGTTAGCGAGTAAGTGGGGGTAGTTCAAGTATCTTATTACTTACATTAGTCTTAGCAACGCTAAAGGATTCTATTTTGCAAATCAAAGGGCTTATTTGGCTGCTACCGCCACTCCATCTTTCACTTGAAATCATGAATAGCGGCGACCAGCTAAAGACGATACCAAATCATTTTTATTGGCGATTTCTTTGGCTAATAGTTTATGCAAGCTTTATTATCTATTTATTCTTCCTCTTGTCCAAGCTAAAAAGGAAATAATTCAATAAAAGGAGATGTTTCTCGGGTTACTCAAAGCATCTCCTTTTATATGTAGTTAACAAGGAAATCGTTAATAGGCTACAGAAAAATGCGTCAACTGTACGGACGACTAAGATGCCATAGCTGTGTAATGGCTGCCAAGCAATAGCATACCACAAGCATATAAAACTAAATGTTACGCCAAAAACAGCCATCCAAAAAAGGTATTTCTGCTTTGGATATATAGTTGGTAAGGAGCTCTTGGAAGAATGGGCTGCTCTCTTATATACATAGCCTATAATTAACGCAATTCCAAGCAATGTGCTACCATGCTGTAATAATTTATAAATAGGTATTTGAAAACCGCCTATCTGGATGGTTTGTGATAGTATGGTTAATTTTGTCACCATAGACCCATGCTGATGTGTAAAGGAATCCCAAACAACATGCGTTAGCATTCCCAAGAGTGCTGAATAACTAAAAATAATTACATTGATCAGCTTGCTTTTAGTTAATGGCTGATAGGTTATATCTTGCAACCATCTTGGTAAATGCTGCATAAGGCTTTGCGAGATGCATACACGATAAATTATATAAAAAAGCATTATAAGCGGTAAATTAAACATAAAGAAGCCTGTTAAGCTATGACCAATTTCTGCGATTGGTCTGCCTCTCACAAAATATTCAAAGTCAGGAGCCATGCTTCCTAGTACAAGCGCTGAAAAATGAATATATTTGCTTTTTCTCGAAAAAGGCAGCACGGCAGCTGGATGTGCAAATGTTAATGGCATACGCTCACCTCTATTTGTTCAGACGCTTTCGCCTAAGAAAAGTTACTATCAGAACAGTTTTCCCTATATCGAGGCTGTGCAAAACGCATTCTGCACATTGACCAATTTAATGTTGTCTGTTGGATTTCATCATAAATGTCCCATAAGCTATCTACGATTCGCAGTTCAACATTCCGTACCAATAATGCTTGATAGACATCATCAAGCTCAAAGATAGCAATGGGCATTTGCGCTCTCTCACTAATATAATAGCCTGCATTGTCATCCTGTAATATAAATTCTCTGCTATCAAACTCATATAAATACAGTTTCGTATTTTTCAATACTTCAAACCATTTTCTTTCAATAACGACTACATGTGACGCAGTTGAGAGATAGCTTCGTTTATCTTGCTCCGTTGTTTGTGCCCCTGCATGAAAACATACACGTGGACAGTTTCGCGGTGTTAAATAATTTGGTAAGCATCTTTCATTGATTGCCCATACAAGCCCTTTTGTTGTATCTAAATCTTGCCGCTTTGGTATACGGGGATAAAAAATTTCTATAGTAGGGTTCTCACTTACGTGAAATAAGCGCAAGGTCATTCCTCCTTTTTCGTTGAATTCCCTCTCTTGTTATATTACTTTTTTCTATATATGAAGCAAGACTAATATTTTAAAAGTGTTCAGCTTTCTTCCTTCTCCACAACGACAAAATGCCAAAAAATTGTATTGACTTTCATTAAAATAAGCGTATTATTTTATTCTAGTGATAAAGATTATCATTATCATTCGAGAAAATAAAGTGAGGTTACTAACATGCTAAAAATGAAAAATTCTATGCTGCTATTAATGCTAGTGTCATTACTCGTTTTTGCTTTAGCAGCATGCTCTAATTCTTCTAATGAGGACACTGCTAAAAAAGATGACGAACAACCGAAAGACAATACATCAGAAACGACTGATGAACAGCAATATCCAATTACGATTCAACATGCTTTTGGTGAAACAGTTATTGAAAAAAAGCCTGAGCGTGTCGCAACAATTGCTTGGTCTAACCATGATGTTGCCTTAGCACTTGGTATTGTTCCTGTAGGCTTCTCCGCAGCAAACTATGGTGTTCAAGATGGTGAATTGATGCTTCCTTGGACTGCGGAAAAATTAAAGGAGCTTGGTGAAGAAAATCCAAACATTTATCAAGATACTGATGGTTTAGACTTTGAGGCAATTGCAGACTCTAATCCAGATGTTATTCTTGCTGCATACTCTGGTATTACACAAGAGGAGTACGATACATTAAGCCAAATCGCACCCGTTGTTGCCTATAAAGAAATTCCTTGGGTAACTTCTTGGCGTGACCAAATTACATTAAATTCGCAAGGTATGGGGATGGCTGCTGAAGGTCAGCAATTAATCGCAGATACAGAAAAATTAATTCAAGATAAAGTGAATGAGCATCCTGAAATTAAAGGTAAAAAAGCAGCATTTGCTATGTTTAGCGCAACAGACTTATCAAAATTCTATATTTATACGCCTGCTGACCCACGTGGTGAATTTTTAGTGGAGCTAGGGATGGAATATCCTGAAAGCATTAAACAGCAAATTACAGATGACAGTAGCTTCTATATTGAATTAAGTGCTGAAAACGCAGATGCTTTAG
Source organism: Lysinibacillus sp. NPDC098008 (assembly GCF_044760715.1). Taxonomy (NCBI): domain Bacteria; kingdom Bacillati; phylum Bacillota; class Bacilli; order Caryophanales; family Bacillaceae; genus Lysinibacillus; species Lysinibacillus sp. NPDC098008. Next base: position 100,566 of record NZ_JBIWBA010000003.1, on the reverse strand, counting down.
CTGATGTAGAAATTTTCATTGCTTATGGAGATGATACAACTTTACCTGCATTACAAGCTGACCCAATTTTAGGGAAAGTACCTGCTATTCAAAATGGCAATGTTGTTGTGATTGGTGATAATACACCGCTTGCAGCCGCTGGTACGCCTAGCCCACTATCAATTGCTTATACAATTGATGAATACCTATCCTTAATCTCAGACGTTGCAAAAAATGTGAAGTAATATGAATAAGTTACAAGCTACCGAACAAAAGCAATACTTTATCCCTAAACATTTTGGTAAGGTTTTACTTTTTCTTATCATTGTACTTGCGATATGTGTGATTGCTTCTCTGCTATTCGGTTCTCGTACAATTGGCTGGACTGGACTGATGGATGGTTTATTCCATCCTGATGCCCAGTCACATGAAGCCAGCGTTGTGCGACAACGAATCGTTCGAACAATTTTTAGTTTGCTATGCGGAGCGGCATTAGGTGTTTCTGGGGCACTAATGCAAGCTGTTACGCGCAATCCAATTGCAGACCCAAGTATTTTAGGGGTAAATACAGGGGCATCCCTTTTTGTCGTATGTGGGATCGCCTTTTTAAATATTAGTGCAGCCAGCCAGTATATCTGGCTAGCAATTGCTGGTGCTATGATCACAGCGATTTTTGTATTTGGTATAGGCTCTATGGGGGCAAGTGGGGCTACACCTCTAAAGCTTGTACTTGCAGGAGCTGCGACAAGCGCTATTTTATCGTCATTAGTTGTGGCGGTGATGATTCCGCGGACAAATGTCATGGATCAATTTCGGTTTTGGCAGGTTGGTAGTGTAGGTGCTGGTAGCTGGGATGCCATTCAGCTATTTATACCATTTTTAATTGTAGGTATGGTGATTGCCCTCTTTACAGCACCAGCACTTAATGCTTTAGCGCTTGGGGATGAAGTCGCAACTGGCTTAGGTGTTCGTACAGGAACATTGCGTTTATTTGCAGCACTGGGCGGTGTGCTTTTATGTGGGGCTGCTACAGCGCTAGCAGGACCAATTGGCTTTATTGGCTTATTAGCTACTCATATTGTTCGCCTTATTATTGGACCTGATATACGCTTTTTACTGCCGATGTCCGCCTTAGCAGGAGCGATTATTTTAACAGTGTCAGATGTTTGTGGACGACTTCTTGGTAGTCCCGGTGAGCTAGAGGTAGGTATTTTAACAGCCTTTATTGGCGCTCCAATCTTAATTTTAATTACAATGAAAGCGAAAATGCGTGCGTTATGATGAATGAAACATTGAAATCCATAATAGACGGCAGACAACGAAGAACAAGACGGTTTGTGATCACCACTTCTATACTCGCTCTTATTGCCATCATACTTTGCGGCACAATGCTGATGCTTGGAAACACCATTTATCCTGTTAAAGATGTAATCCATGTGCTCTTAGGGCAACATATACAGGGGGCTTCCTTTGCTGTCGGCACAATTCGATTACCACGAATGCTAGCAGGTGCATTTGCTGGCTTTGCATTTGGTGTTGGCGGCTATGTTTTCCAAACAATGCTACGCAACCCTTTAGCAAACCCAAATGTCATTGGTATTACGGCTGGTTCAAGCGCGGCTGCTGTATTCTGTATTATTGTTTTACAGGCAAGCAATACGATTGTGTCCATCGCTTCCATTGTTGGCGGATTAGCAACTGTGCTTATTATTTATGCGTTATCAAAAGGCTCCTCTTTTTCAATTGGTCGATTAATTTTAATCGGGATTGGCATTCAGGCAATGCTCAATGCATTCATTTCTTATTTAATGCTAATTGGGAATACGCATGATATTCCCTCTGCGATGAGATGGTTAAGTGGAAGCTTAAATGGTGCAAAAATGGAAACACTTTACCCATTACTAATTGCAGTGATGATCTTTACACCAATCCTATTATTTTTCGGGAAATATTTAGAAATGCTTGAGCTTGGTGAACAAGCCGCTACCTCTTTAGGGATAGATACAAATAAAACGCGAATCATCTTAATTATTTGTTCTGTATTAATGATTGCACTTGCTACGGCAACTACAGGACCAATTGCCTTTGTTGCATTCCTTGCTGGGCCAATCGCTAAAAAATTAGTAGGTGTCGGGTTTTCAAATATACTTCCAGCTGGGCTAATTGGCATTATTTTAGTATTGGCTGCAGATTTAATTGGTCAATTCGCATTTACAGCTAGATATCCAGTAGGTGTTATTACAGGCATTATTGGTGCACCATACTTAATTTACTTGTTAATTCGAATCAATCGAAAGGGAGATATATGATGAAACCAACACATATGCTTCAAGCTGAGCATCTAACATCTGGCTATGAGCAGAAAACCATTTTAGAAGATGTCAGCATTGCTATCCCAAGTAATAAAATTAGCATTATTATTGGTGCGAATGGTTGTGGCAAATCTACATTGCTAAAAACAATGGCACGCCTCATTAAGCCAACTGGTGGTCAAGTCGTCCTAGATGGCAAATCAATTCATCAAATGCCACCAAAGCAATTAGCGCGTGTGCTAGGGCTATTACCTCAATCCCCTATTGTGCCAGAAGGCATTACAGTGGCTGATTTAGTTGGGCGTGGTCGATTTCCTCATCAAGCATTATTTAAAGGATGGTCAAAGCAAGATTATGAGGCAGTTGCAGAGGCACTTGACATGATGAACATTACAGAATTTGCTGATCGCAATATTGATGAATTGTCAGGTGGTCAGCGCCAGCGTGTATGGATTGCGATGGCACTGGCACAGCAAACAGATATTTTATTTTTAGATGAGCCCACAACATTTTTAGATATTACATATCAGGTGGAAATTTTAGATTTGCTGACAGATTTAAATAAAAAACATGGTACAACGATTGTGATGGTACTGCATGATATTAACCTTTCCGCCCGTTATGCAGACCATCTATTTGCATTAAAAAATGGTCATTTACTGGCTGAAGGCTCACCAAAAGATATTGTAACAAGTGCGTTAATTAAAGAAACCTTTGATTTAGAGAGCATGGTGATTGAAGACCCTGTTTCTCAAACACCTTTAATTGTGCCTGTTGGTCGTTATCATGCTGTTTAATCCCAAAAGGGAATGTCTAAAAAACTAGACATTCCCTTTTGCCTTTTATGAACGTGGTTGAGAAATAGCCGTGACAGCTTGCTTTTTCATTGTTAGCCCTTTGCCTACTAGCATGACAAGCAATGCAAGGAACACAATTGCACCTGCAAAGACAAGTGCCGCTTTATAGCTATTATAAACCTCTACAAGCTGCCCCGCGATAATTGGTCCTATAATTTGCCCAAAAGCATATACCGTTGTTAATAATGACACAACTAAGCCACTTTGTGTTGGGAATAGCTGGCGTGCATACGATGTTGTAAGTGTAACAATGCCTACAAACGTTAAGCCAAATAAAAACGATGCTAACAATACACTCCATACGGTTTGCGACAATACAGGTAATAAAATGCCAATCACTTGAAGTATATATGCCGCCATTAAAATTTTTATTGCTGAAAATTTTTCTAATAATAATGTCCAAACAGGTGCTGATGGAATCGCAGCTAGTCCAACAATAACCCAGCTATATGACGAGTAAGCTCGTAAAGATGGGATATTATGAATAATATCAACTAAAAAAGTACCTGTAATAATATAGCCTAATCCCTCTAAGCCATAGGATAAAATAAGCCATAGCATAAAGCCCTTTACCATTGTTGTATCAAAGGTATTCTTTGTTTTTATGCTATCCTGTACGCCTAAGCCTTTCCATAAACGATATGTAATGGCTAAAAAAATAGCTGATATTATCCCTAAACCTATCCATGTCCCCTGCCATGCAAATTGTTTTTCAATCATTGGCACACATAAGCCTGAAATAGCAATGCCAAGACCAATACCACTAAATACATAGCCTGACCATCTTGATAGTGATTGCTTTGCTAAATAGTCCATAATAATACTGGATGTTAAAACAAAAATAATTCCCCCTGTAATACCAGCGATTAAGCGCAGCACAAGCCAGACACTATATACTTCTAGCAAGCCCATCATGCCAACAGATAGCACATTGATCACAACGTTCACTAATAAAACGGTTTTGCGCTGACGAGCAATAAACCCTGCCCATAATGCCCCTATAAAATAACCGATATAATTACTGGAAGCTAAATAGCCAGCTACCTCCAATGAAAACCCTGCATCGTGACGCATAAATGGTAGAATCGGTGTAAAAGCAAATCGACTAATCCCCATTGCAATTACTAGTAATAAAATGCCACCAAAAACAATTCCCATATGTTGTCGATTCATTGTTATTCACCCCCATATATTTGATTGTAATATAAAGGATACAGAGTAAAAATTAATAAATCTAATATATAATATATATGAAATTATAAAAATTTTTTATTAAAGGTGTGTTTATCATTTATGAATTTACATGCATTGCGTTTATTTACAAAGGTTGCTGAGCTTAACAGCGTGTCCAAAGCAGCACAGGCACTTAGCATTAGTCAGCCCGCTGTTACCATTCAAATACGCAATTTAGAAAAGGAACTAGGCCTACGTTTATTAGAATCGAAAGGTCGAGGTATCACCTTAACGCAAAATGGAACCTTTTTATTTAAACAAGCACAGCGTTTATTTGATTTAGAATTGGATATTGAAAATAAAGTAGCACAGTTGAAAAATACAGGCAATGAGGAATTGCAAATTATTTCTACACATGTGCCCTCTCATTTTTTATTGCCAAAATGGCTGGCTCACTTTAAACAGGTTCACCCAACCGCTCATATTCATGTAAAAACGGCTAATTCACAGCAAGTTATAGAGGAACTGCTTCATTACAAGGCCGATTTAGGTTTTATTGTTAAAGAAGATGGGCATCATCCTGATATTACCTATCAATTTCTAATGAATTTAGACTATTGGTTTATTGTACCCTACCAGCACCCACTTGCAGGTCAAACGGTTTCACTGGCAAAGCTAATGCAGCAGCCCTTTGTGTCAAGGGAGGATGGTAGCTCCACCAAGGAATTTTTAAATGCTTTATGTAAAGTACATAAAATTCCACCACCTAAAGTCGGGCTGCAACTCGATGGTATCAACGAATCCATTCATGCTATTGCCGCAGGCTATGGTACGATGCTTGCCCCGTCCATTGCCGCTTCTAGCTTTATCCAGCAGCAGCAAATTGCGCGAGTTTTTATTAAGAATATGGATATTCAGCGCCCTATTTACTTATGTACACGAAAAAATGAGCCGCTTTACGCCTCCTCCTTTCATAGCTTTCTTCATATTATTAATGAATCTATCTGATTAAATGTTGGCGTTCTATGTTAAAGTAGAACGCCTATAAATGGAGCGGAATTACCCCTGTATTGAGCGAACACATCCTTTTATTGAGCACTCACGCTTATAAATTGAGCAGTTCTATCTATGAATATTCGCTTTTTTTATAGACTAAACCGTTATAATAGCCTATAATAATCGGTATTATTAACAACAAACGAACATTAAGGTGGTTTTTATGACAGAATATACGCAAATATTTAAAGGAACAGCTTTTACTAGTAAATCCCCTACTGAAATCCAACTATTAAAGGACTATTTATTTTTCATTAATGCAGAGGGCATGATCGAAAAAATAGTCGCTCCTGACCATGCGGATTATCCGCAACTATTAGCTACCTATCAGCATCACAGCAATTTCCATCAATTAGCTGAGGGCCAATATCTTTTACCAGGCTTTGTCGATTTACATGTCCATGCACCACAATGGGCACAATCGGGTACAGCATTAGATATTCCACTTTATGATTGGCTCAATACCTATACATTCCCAATCGAATCCAAATTTTCTGACATAGCTTTTGCCCAAGAGGTTTATGAGGATTTAGTAAGCACATTGCTTGCCAATGGTACAACAACATCACTTTATTTTGCCACTGTGCATAAAGAAGCAAGCATCCTTTTGGCAAAAATCTGTGCGGAAAAAGGACAGCGTGGACTTGTTGGGAAAGTAGTGATGGATGATGCCGAGCAAAATCCAGATTTTTATCGCGATGCCAGCACACAAGCAGCATTAGCTGATACAGAGGCGTTTATTGTGGCTGTCAAGGAATTAGCAAAAACAACTAAGCAGGGTGTTTATCCAGTTGTTACACCACGCTTTATTCCAAGCTGTACAGATGAGGCTTTAAAGGGCTTGGGCGAATTAGCAGCGAAATATGATACACATATTCAATCGCACTGTAGCGAAAGTGACTGGGAGCATGGCTATGTCAAAGAACGATTCCATAAAAATGATGCTGTTGCCCTGCATGACTTTGGTCTCTTAGGCGATAAATCTGTTATGGCACATTGCAATTTTTTAAGCGATGAGGATGCCCAATTATTTGCTGAAACAGGGACAGCTATTGGTCATTGCCCAATCTCCAATGCTTATTTTGCTAATAGTGTTATTCCTATCGCTCGCTTCCATGCAATGGGTGTGGATATTGGCTTAGGCACAGATGTGTCAGGTGGGTTTTCTCCAAGCCTTTTTGATAATGCACGCCAAGCTGTTATCTCCTCAAGAATGCTAGAGGATGGTGTGGATACGACAATTCCAGCCGCACAGCGTGGCGTACCAAATTCACGCATTACAATTAATGAGGCTTTCTACCTTGCAACAGCAGGTGGAGGCGAAAGCTTAAGCCTTCCTATTGGTCGTTTACAGGAAAACTATGCATGGGATGTTCAGGTTATTGATACAGCAATCCCTTCTGCTAAGCTACCTATTTTCGACCAGCATGAGGATTTACACGATATTTTCCAAAAAATAATGTATCTTGTTCGTCCTGAAAATATTCGTGAAGTCTGGGTGCAGGGCAATAAAGTTCATACTAGAGGCTAATTTGATCTTGGCTCAGCAAATTCTTTTTGTACCGAAAGCATTAGCGACAGGCACAATTACGCTGGAGCGTAATTGATTAAAATCTACCATTTTGAGGTGTACATTTCCGTGGAAACGCAGCATAACAAACTAGCTAATCAATCAGCAAAAACACAATTGACCGTCTTACCACATGAGAAAATTTCTTTTGGTCAATCAGCACTGCTTGGCTTACAACATGTCATGGCAATGGATGTGTATGTTGTACCATTTTTAATTGCTATGTTAATTGGCTTACAAACAGGTCAAGCAAGTGCCTTAATTCAATCAACCTTTATTGCAGCAGGACTTGCGACCATTGTGCAAACACATTTCTGTATGAAGTTCCCAATGGCACAGGGTCCATCCTATGTACCACTTGGAGCCATTGTTGGAATTTATGCAGCAAGCGGCAGTGGTGATCTAGGCTGGAGTACCGTATTAGGAGCCAGCTTAATTGGGGCAATCTTGGTGATTATTTTAGGCTATACAGGTATCTTTAATAAAATTGTTAAAATATTTATTCCACCAATTGTTGGCGGTACAATTATTTTTGTTGTTGGGCTATCATTAATGCCTGTCGGATTAAGTGATAATATTTTTAATGGCGCAGGCGCATCGATGACACAAAATATCTATTTAGCATTAATTACAGCAGGTGTTTTAGTGCTTTGCGTTATGCTAGGCTCTGTTTTTCAGCAAAAAGGACGAGTATTTCGTATTGCTTCCGTTATTATCGCTTTAATCGCAGGCAGTATAGCTGCAAATATAATGGGCGTTTTAGATTTATCTGCCGTATCACAGGCACGCTGGTTTAGTATGCCTCAAATTCCATTTGCCGATTTTGGCTTTAGCTTTAATATTTCAGCAATTATTACAATGATTATTATTTATATTGTGTTAATGGCAGAAACAACAGGAACATGGTTTGCCATTAGTAATGTTATCGACCAGCCATTAACCGAGCGACAAATTAACCGTGGTGTGGTTGGTGAAGGGATTGGCTGCTTTATTGCTTCCTTTTTAGGCTCTACACCTGTTACAGGGTATTCAACAAATGCAGGCGTTATCTCGATTACAGGTGTTGCCAGCCGCCGTGTATTTATTGCTGTAGGGGCTTGGTTTATCGTATTTGGCTTCTCTGGTAAATTAGCTGCGCTTATTTCAGCTATTCCTTCGGCTGTTATTGGTGGCGTCTTTGTTATCGTCTGCGGTATTATTGCGATTAGTGGCTTACAGGTTATGAAAAATGAATATATTGGTGAGAAGGAAATGTATGTTATTGCTATACCTGTTATTTTAACATTAGCATTAACCGTCCTACCTGATGACTTCTTATATTCTTTACCGACAACCATTCAATATTTATTTGGCTCACCAATTGCAACAGCAGCTTTAGTAGCTATTATCCTGAATAAAATCTTACCAAATACTAAGTAAATAATTATGCACAGCTCCCTATCCACTATTGAGTAGCAGGTGCTGTGCATTTTTTAGCTATTTAATTGCGCTATATTCTGCTATACTAGAGCAAAAAAGTAGGGATTTAGAATGCTATATGATGTGGTAATTGTAGGTGCAGGCTCCATGGGCATGGCTGCGGGGTATTATTTAGCAAGGGCAGGAAAAAAGGTGCTGCTGTTAGATGCCTTTAATCCCCCACATGAGGAAGGCAGTCATCATGGGGATACACGTATTATTCGTTTTGCCTATGGTGAGGGCACAAGCTATGTACCTTTTGTGAAAAGAGCTGGCGAGCTATGGCAGGAGCTAGAAAGTTTAGTAGATGAACGCTTATTTTTACAAACAGGTGTGGTTAATATTGGCGAGCCCACAAGCTCCTCTATTCAAAATGTGAAGGCAAGTGCACAGCTCTACCATTTAGCACTTGAATGTTATTCAGCAGAGGAAGCAATGGAAAAATGGCCGGGATTAGCCCTCCCCGCAAATCTCGTCGCTTGCTTTGAACCAACAGCAGGTGTCCTCCGTGTTGAGGCATGTATACAGGCATATAAAAAATTAGCATTAGCTGCTGGTGCAACCTTGCAAACAAATGACAAGGTGCTCGCTATTCAAGCAGGTGACATTGTACATATCCAAACAGCGAATACTACCTATCAAGCAAAGCAATTAATTGTTACAGCTGGCGCATGGGCAACCGAGTTACTAGCAACTATGAATATATCAATTCCTGTTACACCAACACGTAAAACCTTTGCTTGGTTTGAAGCAGATGAACAGCTTTATCGTGATGCTGTTTTCCCAGCTTACGGGATTGAGTTAGCAGATTCTTTCTATTACGGGTTTCCAAGCATTGATGGTGTAGGATTAAAATTAGGTCGACATGATGGCGGAGAAGCGGTTGATCCAAATGAACCATTGCACCCCTTTGACGATAATGATCGTGAAGATTTACAGCAATTTATTCAGCAATTTATGCCACAGCATGGTGCATTCAAATACGGCAAAACGTGCAAATATTCCATGACACCAGATGAAGATTTTATTATTGATTTTTTACCTAACCATCGCAATATTGTCATGGCAGGGGGCTTTTCTGGGCATGGCTTTAAATTTAGTAGTGCCGTTGGCGAGGTACTTTCCGAATTAATCCTAGATGGTACAAGCAAGCAGGATTTAACACCATTTAAAATTAGTCGATTTTGTTAAATGATAAAAGGATTGATGCACATAGATTGCATCAATCCTTTATATATATAGATTAACTCCTCTCCTATATGGGTAAAATCATGTATACTTACGCTAATAGATATCTTAACTAGGCAAATATTTTCTATGGTAATATACTTTACATTAACCATTTTACCTTGTACGATATTCTTTGCTTTCAGTAATCATTGTTATATGAATCTCCCCCTCTATTACTAATAGTTATCCTATAAACTTATCTAGTAATCGTTTATGGAAATGCCATTGCTTCTGTGCGGGTTCGTCTATAATTACCTGTAACAACGAAAGGAAGTTTAATAATGAACTTAGAAAAAAACGTTCAACTCAAGCAACCAAAATATCAGCAAATAGCCATTGATCTTGCTTCGAAGATTGTCGAAAGAAAATATCGTATTGGCGATAAAATCTATGCACGCTCCTCTCTTGCAAGTCAGTATAATGTTTCAGCTGAAACAGCAAGAAGAGCGATAGCCGTTTTACAAGACCTAGAAATTGTTGAAGCTTCAAAAGGGAGCGGTGTTATCATTAAATCGTATGAAAAAGCGGCGCAGTTTGTTCGACAATTTCATGATGTGCAATCCATCCATGAAATACAAAATGAACTTTTGACAAGCATTCACAAGCAACAGCAAGAACTTATCACGTTGCAGGAAAAGGCAAAGCAGCTTATTAGTCGCACGGAGCATTTCCGTTCGGTTAATCCATTTATTCCTTATCAATTAGAGCTAACTGCTGATAGTCCATGCATCCACCAAACTGTGCAAGCCTTAAACTTTTGGCAAAATACTGCTAGCACAATTGTTGGTATTCGACGTGGCAATGAATTATTAATATCCCCTGGTCCCTATGTATCTTTTGAAGAGGGTGACGTCATTTATTTTATTGGTAATGATGAAAGCTTTGCTCGAGTTCAAAGTTTTTTATATCCGAATTAAAATCCGTATAAGCGCTGATATTACAGCGTTTATGCGGATTTTTTCTAATTTGTCGATTTGACAAAAGTGACAACTCTTTGTTAAAGTAAAGTTGTTACTTGTTTATTTTTGGGTATCATTATCCTCAAATAGTAATACTCTACGGAAGGAATGTTTCTATGGAAAAAATAAAAGTAGAACACGTATCTAAAGTGTTTGGTAAGCATATTCCCCAAGCACTAGAACTCGTTAAGCAACAAAAAAGTAAAACTGATATCTTAAAACAAACAGGTGCAACTGTTGGTGTATACGATGCAAGCTTTACAGTAAATGAAGGTGAAATCTTTGTTATTATGGGGTTATCAGGAAGTGGTAAATCAACACTTATACGGCTCTTAAACCGACTTATTGAACCAACGAGCGGAAATATATATATTGACGGTGAAAATATTTCTACAATGGGAAAAGAAAGTTTACGAACTGTTAGAAGAAACAAAATGAGTATGGTTTTCCAAAACTTCGGTTTATTCCCTCATCGTACATTACTTCAAAATACCGAATACGGCCTTGAAGTCCGAGGCGTTCCAAAGGAAGAACGACAAGCTAAAGCAGAACAGGCCCTCGAAAATGCTGGACTACTCGCTTACAAAGATCAATATCCCAGCCAATTATCAGGTGGTATGCAGCAACGTGTTGGTTTAGCACGAGCGCTAGCCAATGACCCTGAAATATTATTAATGGATGAAGCTTTCTCTGCACTTGACCCGTTAATTCGTAAAGAAATGCAGGATGAGCTACTTGATCTACAACAAACATTGAAAAAAACGATTTTATTTATTACCCATGATTTGAATGAAGCTTTACGCATAGGAGATCGCATCGCTATTATGAAGGATGGTTCTATCATTCAAATTGGTACAGGTGAAGAGATATTAACAAATCCAGCAAATGATTATGTCAAAACATTCGTTGAAGATGTAGACCGTTCAAAAGTATTAACAGCAGAAAATGTCATGGTGCGACCTGTTTCTGTCAATATAGACCTTGATGGTCCTAAAGTAGCACTAAAACGTATGCGTCAGGAAGCAGTGAGCTTACTGATGGCTGTTGATAAAAATCGTCATTTAAAAGGCTATATTACTGCTGATGATGCATTAGCCGCAGCTAAACAACAGGAGCAAACCGTTCATTCAATTGTGCAATCAGAAGTATTAACAGTTCCTCCAGATATGCTAATTCAGGATATTTTAGGAATGATTTACAATTCCCCTACTCCAATTGCCGTTGTGAAAGATGGACGCTTACTAGGTGTGCTGATTCGAGGCGTTGTCATCCAAGCACTTTCAACGAGCGATGAGGAGGCTGAAGTACATGAATAACTTTCTAGATAATAAATTACCACTGGCTTCATGGGTAGAATCAGCTATGGACTGGTTGACGAGTAACTTTTCTGCGTTCTTTAACTCTATTCAACAATTCGGAAAGCTACTCATGAATCAGGTCACTGATTTATTAATTAGTATCCCAGCTATTATTTTAATCGCACTTGTTGTTATACTTGCCTTTTTTATTACAGGCAAAAAATTCGGGCTTGCCGTATTTTCATTAATCGGCTTGTTGTTTATCTACAATCAAGGTTTATGGACAAATCTTATGGAAACAACCACGCTCGTAATCTTTTCAAGTATTATATCCATTATTATTGGTATCCCACTTGGAATTCTAATGTCCAAATCAACAATTGCCGAGAGCATTATTAAACCAGTGCTTGACTTTATGCAAACAATGCCTGGCTTTGTCTACTTAATTCCTGCGGTTGCATTCTTCGGTATCGGTATTGTACCTGGTGTTTTCGCATCTGTTATCTTCGCCCTACCACCAACTGTACGTATGACAAACTTAGGTATTCGTCAAGTACCTAAAGAGTTAGTGGAAGCAGCTGACTCTTATGGTAGTACAGGTAGCCAAAAGCTATTTAAAGTAGAAATTCCTCTTGCTAAATCAACAATTATGGCAGGGATTAACCAAACTGTTATGCTATCACTTTCAATGGTTGTTATCGCCTCTATGATTGGTGCGCCTGGTCTAGGACGTGAAGTATTAACAGCACTACAACGTACACAGGTTGGTAATGGTTTTGTTGCTGGCTTAGGCTTAGTTATTTTTGCGATTATTATTGACCGCTTAACGCAAAGCTTTAATAAAAAGAAAGCATCCTAAAATTATTAATCGTTCTTGCTTATACCTGCTGATAGGTATATAGCAGTTTGATATAAAATTAGCAAGAGAAAGGGAGATTCGATGAAATTCAAAACACTATCAAAAATAGGAATGGCTTTAGGCTTAGGCTTAATGCTTGCCGCTTGTAGCAGTGATGACTCAGGTTCAGATTCTGGCAGCAGCAGCAGCTCTAAAGAGGTAAATCTAGCTTATGTAGAATGGGATACAGAAATTGCCTCTACAAATGTTGTTGGGCAGGTGCTTGAAGACTTAGGCTATGATGTTACATTAACACCACTTGATAATGCTATTATGTGGGAGGCTGTTTCAAAAGGTGAGGCAGATGGGATGGTAGCTGCATGGCTACCACATACACACGGTACGCAATACGATAAATATAGCGCTGACCTAGATGAGCTTGGTGAAAACCTTGCTGGTGCAAAAATTGGCTTAGTTGTCCCACAATATATGGATGTTAATTCTATTGAAGATTTAACAAATGAAGCAGACAAAACAATTACAGGTATTGAACCTGGTGCTGGTATCACGGCTGCTACTGAAAAAGCATTAGAAGACTATGAGAATTTAGCAGATTGGAGCCTTGTTACTTCCTCTTCTGGTGCCATGACAACTTCATTGGATAAAGCACTAAAAAATGAGGAAGAAATCGTTGTTACAGGCTGGTCACCACACTGGAAATTTGCGAAATACGACCTTAAATATTTAGAGGACCCGAAAGGCTCTTATGGTGGCGAAGAAACAATTAATACATTTGCACGTAAAGGGCTAAAGGAAGATTTACCAGATGTTTATTCTGTACTAGATAACTTCCACTGGACACCAGAAGATATGGAAAGCGTGATGTCTGAAATTACAGATGGTAAAGATCCAAAAGATGCTGCTAAAGACTGGATTGCAGCAAATCCAGATAAAGTTGAAGAATGGACAAAAGATGTAACAAAATAAACTAAAAAATGCACTTTCGCCATTATAGCGGAAGTGCATTTTTTCTTTATGATAATAGCTTCAACATAATAGCGGCTCCTAAAACAAGCACAATACAAGCAACTCGTCGCCAGTCCTTCGATTCATTAAAAAATAACATCCCTAGCAGGGCTCCTCCTGCTGCACCAATACCTGTCCAAATTGCATAGGCTGTTCCCATTGGCAAAGTTTCCATCGCATAAGCAAGCCCTACAAAGCTTAAAGCAAATGCTAAAATCAGCAGCCCTAAATTTTTAATGCTCTTTGTTTCATTATATTTACTAATCATATAAACACCCATCATTTCACATAGCCCAGCAACTACTAATGCCATCCATGCCATTATCTTGTCACCTCTTTTTCCTGTGGCTCACCTGTTACAAGCTTTAAGCCGACAACACCTGCAAGCAATATAACAATACAAATAATTTTCGACAGCTTCCATGGCTCTCCGAACAACAAGCTATCGGCACAGACGGTTCCTGTTGTACCTAAGCCAACAAACACAGCATATACCGTACCAACAGGTAAATGCTCCCCTGCTTTAATGAGTAAATAAAAACTAACAAAAATCGCAATAGCTGTGCCAATCCATTCTAATACACTATTGGCATGCTTTAAGCCAATAACCCAGCCAACCTCAAAACAAGCTGCAATAATAACACTGAACCATTGTTTATTCATCCTAAATCCCTCCATATTTTTAGCCAAATAAAAAAAGCCTAAAGAAACTGTCTAACAACAGTATCTCCCAGGCTTTTATCCTTCCGTGTCACAAAATGAATTTGTGGTTTTCTCTCGGACCAGACTAGCATAAGCTACGGAACCCTAGAAAACTTTGACGCTATTATGTTCTTTTTAGTATAACAAATTTTTTAATTCTTTGCCACTGGCACATAGCCAACCTTTTCGATTATTGCCTGTCCTTCATCTGAACATATCCAATCAATCAGCTTCTGCGCATTGGGATTTTCTGTTCCTGCTGTCACCGCATAAAATTCAGCTATTAAAGGATACGTACCATTTTGGATATTTTCCTTTGTCGGCGCTACACCATCAATGGATAATAATTTTATTTCCTTATTCTGAATCATTTCTGTAGAATAATAGCGGAATGTATAGCCAATCGCATTTTTATAATTTCGATATTTTGAAACCTCTTGAATAATACCGCCCATTCCTGAGGCAATATCTTCAGTTGGCGCTTCCATAATAGGCTGATCACCCATCAGCTTTTCAAGTGCTGTTTGACTACCGCTATCTGCTGGACGCTGAAAAGCACGGATGGCATCATCCTGACCACCTACCTCATGCCAATTTGTTATATCACCCGCATAGATTTGCTTTACCTGCTCAAGTGTTAAATTATCAACACTATTGTTAGCATGAACAAAAAAGACAAATGCCTCCCGTCCAATTGGTGTCATATTAAATGCTAGTCCCTTGTTTTCAGCCTGCCATTGCTGTGATGTAGATGGAGCCGCTACAAAAATAATATCTGTATCGCCTACTAATAAATTTTGATAGGCTTCTGGTGTACGGCTAACCTTTACGATACTGTCATACGGTGAATAATTATTTTTAGGATAGGTCGCCTCTACAAATGCCGCATACAAAGGGTACATAGCTGTTGCACCATCTAAGCGTGGCAATGGCTGTGTTAACTGTAAGGATGCCTCTGTATCAGACTTTATCACCTTATTATTGCGCGAAAATGGCTCATAGGCAAAGACATCAATTTCTGCATCTACAGTAGGAATGCTCATCTTATAATAGTAGCGAATCGGTTGAATGGTAGCTATTAGCAATGCCACACTAAGAATACCTATGACCCAACCCTTTTTCGTTTTTGTATTGAACCAATTCATCATACTACAAACAATTAGCACAAATAAACAAGCGGAAATTGTCCAGACTAACCCCATAAGATGTAAATGCCCGCCTAGTATTAAAATAAACGTTACTATAAATGTCACAAATGATAGAGCAATTAATATACTGACAATTTGTAGAAGCTTCATCATTATTAATCTCTCCCTTTTAGTGTAATTTTACACTAATGATACTTAAAAAATAAGCCGCTTGCAACTATATATTCTGAAAATTATGTTAAAATTAGTTTTGTATAGCAAGGAGGAATGTACATATGGCAATTGAAAAAGTACGTCAGCATTTAGCACATTGGCATGTTGAACATAAAATACAGGAATTGGAGGAAAGCTCTGCCACTGTCGAATTAGCTGCGCAGGCATTGAGCTGTGAGCCTGAACGCATTGCAAAAACCTTATCATTTCTGGTGGACGACAAAGCAATCTTAATCGTTGCGGCAGGCGATGCGAAAATTGACAACGCTAAATATAAAGCATTATTTGGTACAAAGGCAAAAATGCTGGCAAAAGAGGATGTGGAGGACAAAATTGGACATGATGTTGGAGGCGTTTGCCCTTTTGGTGTCAATGAAGATGTGGACATTTATTTAGATGAATCACTTAAACGCTTTACAACCGTCTTCCCAGCCTGTGGAAGTAGTAATTCTGCTATCGAGGTCACTATTTCAGAGCTAGAAACCTACACACCTTATAAAGAATGGGTGGATGTATGCAAGGGCTGGCAATAATAAAGCATAAAAAAATTGGCAGCACTAGTTAAAGATGCTGCCAATTTTAGCGTTCATTTAATCACATGAGCCACCAGAATCAGATGAGCTGCTAGAATCACTTGAGCTTGAATAGCTATCATAGGTGGAACTATAAGAATCACAGCGCTCGTTTGCAGTGCTAGACGCAATATTTATCGTGTTAAATGCATGATCATTCGTTGACTCCTGTGTGGCACGATGTAGCGTCTTTCGCTTTCTACGATTCTCTAAATATCTTTTAAACATCTCAATCTCCTCCCCAAGGTTCAATCGATTACGTCATTATCTCTATTAACTATAAATCATTTTTTATAGGAATACAAAGATAGCCTCCATTATTAAGTGGCAAAAGCATCACTAACCATTAACTTTTTTACCATATGTCATATAGCGCCATAACTTTTCAAACGGCCCCATTGTAAAAAATTTAAACCATATTACGCTAAAAATAATTTGAATAGCAAAAATAAGTAAGGCGATAACAGCAATATTTGATGGCGAAACAACTTCAAGCCCCATCAATGAAATAATTGCTGTACCAATTAAGCTTTGACATAAATAGTTTGTTAAAGCCATTTGCCCCACTCGTCCAATGGGCTGAAGGAGCTTTGCTAGTTGCTTATTGTCCAAGAGTATAAATAAGCAAGCCAAATAAAAATAAGCTGTTGGAATAGTTCCTAGACTAATGATCGCTTGGATATGTGCATAGTCTGCCTGTGATGCAAACCAAATCCATATGGAGAAGCCAATAAAGAATGGGCATGTTATATATAGTATCCATTTAATATTATCGCTACATTGCTGAATCCAGCCTGCTTTCGCTACATAAAAACCACTTAAAAACATAATAAAAATGGTCATTGCATCATTTCCTAAAAAATTAACAACACTATTATGGGCTATAAACAATTGTCCTACAATAGCAAGTAGGTGAAGTGTCATAATAGCAAACAGCCATCGACGAATCGTTGTCATTTGTGCACGATAAAATGGCAGCAATAAAAAACCAATGACTGCATACATGGCTAAAATCGAACCCCAAAATATCACTATATGCACAATACCTATGATAAATAAGGCGATTAAACGTCTAGCAAAGCATCGTTTCGGTTGATCTCCCCTTGCCTCTGCTCGTGAGGCAAAAATATAAAAACCAACACCAAATAAAAAAGAAAAAATTGAAAAGAATTTCTTTTCGATAAAGATATTAATAAGGGCATCAATCACGCCATTAATACCGCTATAATCAGGCATTGGCCCTCCCTCTATCATAACCTGATAAGCTCCTACATTGATAAATAAAATACCCAATAACGCTAATCCTCGAATAATATCTAAGGAAACAATACGTTCTTGTTGTGGAATGGATGAGTTCATATTGCTAATGCTCCTTTTGTTAAGCTATAGCTATCATAACGTTCCATCCTTACAGCTATTTTCTTTTAAGCTTACAGCAACCTTACAAATCAATATATTTTTATGTTTTAGTTTTTCATCCTTCTTTATCAAGAAATTCGACATATTTTACAGTAAAACCATTTTAGAAAAGAGGTTACCTTCATGCATCAATATCGCAAGTTTGGTTTTTGCTACCCGGGCTATCGCTATTGTGGTCCAGGCTGTTCAGGTCCTGGCATGCCTACAAATGCTGTAGATGCTTGCTGTCAACAGCATGATGAATGCTATGCGCGCTACGGTCGTTCAAGATATTGTGATCAATTATTTCAGCAATGCTTACGCCCTTTTATGAACACGCCCCATAAGATAGCTAAAGATGCTAGATTATTTCATAAAGTGTTTGAATTACGTAATCGATTCTTTTAGCCCTCAAGTGATTATTTAACGATGTTTTTGCTCCTTTTAGTTTCACGCTCAGATATATTTATCGGATGCTTTCGTTAAATACCTAATAGATAAAGCTATTTCTCGAATGTAATATTTTACCTAAACAATAAACCTATTAGCTCAAAATTTTTAAGGCTTTCTGCATCATGTATAAATAAAGACGCTATAGAATAATGAAATAAATAGAAAAAAGAATAGGAGAAGATAGAATGGGTGTATCTCTTTATTATACATGTATACGCAATCAACCATTAACCAACGAAGAACAGCAAAAAATAACGGATATTGTTACGACATACAACAAAAACTTTCAATGGTCAAATATTGGGGAAACCTTTTATGTTTATGATGCTGATGCGACTGACACTATTTTTCAAGGATCAACAAAGCTACCTTTAGTAGATGATTACGAAGCAACAGTACAAACGCTGTTTTATTGGCTGCAATGTTTGACGGATATTCGCAGAGCAATCATTGGAGGAGATTGGCATGTGCATTTAGATGATACAGATGCTATTTGGGATGATCAAGAAGGCTGGCAAATGCCAAATAACTAAAAGGGAGCTGAATATCATGAAAGGAATCAACTATTTAGAAATAATGTATAAGGATGATTATTATCCAGATTTTTTAGTTGATAAAATTAAAGTATTGTTAGAGGAGGTTGTGCAATATTTAGAGCAGGGCTCCCATTCCCTAGAGGAGATTCAAGAGAAATTTGATACGATAACACTAGCAATTAATGATTTAGAGGATGCATTTTATGAGCATAATAGTGAGCTTGAAACAGTTGCCAGGGATAGTATTGCAGAAACGGTGATTGCGATATTACAGGCATATGATATTGCAATTGATGTAGAGGAAGCATTAAGAGAGCGTGAGTGGTAAATAAACCGAAGCATTACTTCAATGATGCCCCCAAATTCTAACTTTAGGGGCATCTTGAACTTTCAAAAATATGACTTAATGATACATACCGTGATTAATTTTCCCTGTTATTTTTTCGATTTGTACTTCAAATAATTCAATTTTAGGCAGGATTGGATAGCCTTCCTTTTCAAATGTCCATTCAGGATTGCCGTATTTATCTAGCAGCGCATCAAAGAATCGCTCTTTTTTTATATCCTCCTCAATTCGAGTAATATGTCCAAAAAGTACAACGCTTTGATAAACAAGTGCTGATTGACAGGCATATTTTTTCCCTGGATGTAAATCACCCATCTCACTTACCTCTACACAGATTTTCGGGTTTTGCTGAATATTTGACCAAAAATGGCTTTCTCGAAGATTACCAATATGCAAATATAATTTATCATCACCCTCATACACATACACAAAGGGAACTACATATGGATAGCCATCCTCATCCACAGTTGCTACATGTGCTACTCTCCCCTGCTTTAAAAATGCTTGTGCTTCCTCTTGTGAAATTTCTACACGTTTGTTTTCAATGATACCTCTCATCCGATATTCCCCCTCTAAAAAGTTAAGAACGTGTACATCATCGCTCTTTTAACATATATTTATTTTACATCTTTTATACAATGAAAAAAAGCTTATCATCAAAATAGCTGATGGTAAGCTTTGGACTTTACGTTCATAAAAGATAAATAATTGTTACTGCTCCCATTCTTTCAATGTGGCTAATGACGTTTGATAATAATCTGTCAGCACATGCAGATAATCTTCCCCTTTAACGGCTGTAAAAGGATTGGGCCCCTCCGCCACCATCTCCATAATAATTGGTTCTGTATAGTTAATGGCATGTAAAGCATCGACTTGACCTTTTAAATCTGCATGGCCATTGCCAATTGCTTGACGATTTGAATCTGCTATATGATACATTCCTAGCTTATTGCCTGCCTGTTTTAATGCCTCGATAGGATTAGCCTCCTCAATATTCATATGGTAGGCATCTAATAACATATATAATCGCGGGCTACCAACAGCATCTATTAATGCCAAAGCCTCCTGCCCTGTTACAACTTGGTGGTTTTCATAACGATTCAATACTTCAAATACGACATTCATATTGCAAGCTTCAGCCTTCTTCATCACTTTTTTAGTGCTATCCACAAGTAGTCGCCAATCCTTATCAATATCTCCACATCCCGCTATTTTCCCTACATCACCATGTAAACAAATACGGCTTGCCCCTAACTCTTGTGCCCAGTCTAATAAATCTAAAAAATATTGGACTGCCTTTGAGCGAACCTCCTCTTTGTCACTAGAAATATCTACATTATCAGGTGTAACAGATAACACCTTTAAATTATATGTAGCGAGCATATTTGCCAATTCTTGCGGATTTTGTGTTACATCACCCTGCACCTCTACACCGCTAACACCAATTTCCTGCGCTAACTTACATTTCTCCTCTAAAGAAATATCGCCAAACGTCCATAAACATAAACCATAATCTCTGCTCATTTTATTTATCTCCCTTTATTAACTATCTTATGCGTAATCGTTTTAATAGATTTTAATTTTTAAAAAGATATGTTGCTCCGTTATGTTCCAATTATATTATTATTTAAAATAACTATTCGGAGTTTTGGTAAAAAGCACTCGATAACATATATCGCTAAATAACCTCTATTTAATTCTCCATCTATAGGGACTAAGAAATAAAATTACATATATCTCTTTATCTATAAAAATGGAAATATCTCAGTGATATTAACTTGTACTGTGCCTACCTTTAATTAAACAAGGACTACCCTAAGTGCTTATAATCACCTAAGATAGTCTTATAGCTTAATCTAACTCCTATTTTTACTCATAATTAAATAAAGAATTGTAGAGAAAGCAGTAACTATAGCACTCAAATAAAAAACTTCGCCTAACCCTCTATATTCTGCAATGATACCTGTTACTATAGGACCAATAAAAATCCCTAATGCATAAAAAGATTGATAAAAGCCCATAGCAGACATTTTTAATTGAGGAGGACTATATTGAGTTACCTCACTCAATAATAGTGGGAAAATAAACCCCAAAGCTAGTCCTAAACCACTATGATAAAAACATAGAGCCTGTAAGGATGTTGCATATGGAATAAGTGCTAAAAATATACTTGTAGCACCAAAAGATACTATTAATAACTTACGTGTATATGCTGAACTCATATTTATTATTACTAAGCTAAAGGAGGAAGCAACATGAGGAATAAAAAATGCACACATCAGCCAAATTATTTGCTGTTCTGTTACTCCTATCGATGTAGCCATAATAGGACTAAATCCAAAAATTGTAATAAATAAAATAGCATGTGCTATCATCGATAAATAGGTTATCATTTTTAATCCTTTAATTATGTAAGTTTTTTTTACATAATCTTTGATCTGCATAGACATTGCTGTAGTATTTTCGATTTTGACAACTTTTATATTCCAAGTTAAGACAATACCTAAAATTGCCACTATAGCTCCTATCCAAAATGGGAATTTCCAATCAAATACATGTACTAAATAACCACCAATTGTTACACAAATAAATTGTGTAAATACCGTATTAAATTGAATTGCTCCCATTGCTCTAGTAGACTGTGATGGATGGAAATAATAAGAATATAATACTGTTGCCATCACCCACATAGATGCTGTAATACCAGCTAGTAATCTTGCCATTAATACTGCCCAAAATGATTCTAAATATACAAACATTAAACAACTAATGAAAATGCAAACAAATCCTACAATCCATAAATATTTTTTTATCTTGTGTAATACGTCAGATAGTATTCCCAAAGGAAAGCGGCATAAAATTTGTGTTACACCATAGCTTCCTAAAATTAAACCAATCGAGGAATAAGAGAATCCTAAAAACTCTAAATATACACCAAAAATAGGAGAATAAATATACATGGAAAACCAAAAACAAAAAACAGCCGCATGAAATATAATATGATCCTTTACTGTGATTCTACTTGGCATTGCTTGATGTAATGCTTCAATAGGAATCCCCCCATTCCCTATTAAACATCCAGATTTTACTGTGCTTTTTGTGAAGATCCAAATTCTCTCATTTTTTCTTTTACCGTTTCTTTAATAGCATCGCGGCTTGGCCCTAAATATTTTCGTGGATCATATACCGTGTCATTTGCTAGTAAGATTTCACGAATCTTTGCTGTTTGAACAATTTGATTTTCTGTGTTGACATTTATTTTAGCTGTACCATAAGTAATTGCTTGTTGAATATCTGCTAATGGAATACCTGTCCCTCCATGTAGTACCAATGGAACATTCGTTAATTCTTGAATTTTTTGCATTTGACTGAAACCTAATTTAGGCTCCCCTTTATAAGGACCATGTACGGAACCCAATGCAGGTGCAAAGCAGTCTACTTTTGTTTCTCGTACAAGCTGCTCACACTCTGCTGGAATTGCATACATTGCTTCTGCATCATCTACAATAAGGTCATCCTCCTGACCTCCAATTCGTCCAAGCTCCGCCTCTACAGAAACATCATAAATATGTGCTAATTCCACCACTTTATTCGTAAGTGCAATATTATCTTCTAATGGAAGATGAGAGCCATCAATCATAACAGATGTAAATCCTGCATGAATTGCCTGTGCACATGCTTCAAAGCTTGAGCCATGATCTAAATGAATTGCTACTGGCACATGGACTTGATACTCTTCCACTAATGCCTTCACCATCGCTACAACAACTTTAAAGCCTCCCATATACTTCGCCGCACCCTCAGAAACGCCTAATATAACAGGTGACTTTTCTTCCCTAGCTGCCTGTAATATGGCCTGTATATACTCTAAATTATTAATATTAAATTGTCCTACCGCATATTGCTGTTGTTTAGCAAGATGTAACATCTTCGTCATAGATACTAATGACACTTTCACCAGCTCCTCTTTGCCTTGTTTACTTTCTATAAAGCTAATATTTCCACAATACGATTTCCTACATCTACTGTTTTTGCTTGACCTCCCTGATCAGGTGTTAACACCTGTCCTTCTTCAAGCAATGTTTCAATTGCATCTATAATCTTTCTCCCTGTATCCTCTAATCCGAAGAAATCGAACATTTGACTGACTGACCAAATAGCTGCTAATGGATTGGCAATCTCTTTTCCTGCAATATCTGGTGCTGAACCATGAATAGGTTCAAACATAGATGGGAATGCTCGCTCAGGATTAATATTAGCACCCGCTGCCAGTCCCATTCCTCCAGCAAGTGCTGCACCAAGGTCTGTCAAAATATCTCCAAACAAATTAGAAGTTACAACGATTTCAAAACGTCCAGGATCCATAATCATCAACATTGCTGCGGCATCTACCAAATAAGAGTACGTTTGAACATCTGGATAGTCTTTACTTACTTCTGCAAATACCTCATCCCAAAACACCATGGAATAATTCAATGCATTTGCCTTACTAATACTCGTTAATGTTTTCTTATACTTACGTGCTTGTTCAAAGGCATATCGAATAATTCTTTCAGTTCCTTCACGTGAAAATACACCTGTTTGTAATACGACCTCTTCTTTTTTTCCTTTAAATAACCAATCTCCTACTCCCGCGTACTCACCCTCACTATTTTCACGAATGAACAGCATATTAATATTTTCTTTATTTCCTCCAACAATTGGACAGATTGCACCATTTAATAGTTGAATAGGTCGCAAATTAACATATTGGTCAAACTGCTTACGTATGGTTAATAATAGTTCCCATAATGAAATATGGTCAGGCACACCTGGAAACCCAACCGCTCCTAAATAAATAGCATCAAAGGCTTTTAATTGCTCGATCCCATCTTCAGCCATCATTTTGCCATGTTGTAGATAATATTCACAGCCCCAAGGAAAATGAGTAAATTCAAATTGAATGCGACCATCAAGACTCGCCGCTTTTTTCATAACCTTTAGCCCTTCTGCTACAACCTCTGGTCCAATCCCATCGCCTGCAATTACTGCTATTTTTTTTGTAATCATTGATTAATGCTCCTTTTATTATCTGAGAGAGATAATATGGATTTTTATTCCAAATTTACTACTACCGTTACTGTTTCAACTAATTCTTGAATAGCATAAGCTGGTCCTTCTTTACCATTGCCACTTTCCTTAACACCACCATATGGCATTTGATCTGTGCGGTAACAACATGTATCATTGATGATTACACCACCAACTTCTAATAAATGAGGAATTTTATAAGAAAGATTTAAATCGGCTGTATAAATCCCCGCTTGTAAACCATATTTAGAGTCATTCAACATTTCCACAGCTTCTTCTAATGTGTTATACGGCGTGATAGAAACAACAGGGGCAAAAAGCTCTTCATCCAGTACTTTCATCCCTTTTTTCACATTCGTCAATACAGTAGGTTCAAATAAATTATGTGTACGTTTACCACCAGCAACAATATTTGCCCCTCCTGCTACTGCCTCTAAAATCCATTGTTCAACACGTTCTGCCTCCTTGATATTAATCATTGGCCCTACATGTGTATCGGTCTTGAGAGGGTCACCAACTTTCAGCTTTGCTACTTCTGCTAAAAAGACTTCCATAAAAGCTTCCTCAATTGCTTGATGAACATATATACGTTGCACAGAAATACAAATTTGTCCTGCATGGGCAAAGGCTGTTTTCACTAGTCGTTGTGCTGCCTTGAAAATATCCGCATCATGATGCACAATTGTTGCAGAATTTGATCCTAATTCTAATGTAGCCTTACGCAAGCCAATCGTTTTTTGAATATGTTTGCCTACTGCTGGTGATCCTGTAAACGTATAATGTGCTACACGTTCATCTTGCAGTAATTGTTCTCCTATCGTACGACCTCCACCTACAACACATTGAACATAAGCAGCTGGCACACCAGCCTCCTCTAACAGTTCACATAGCTTTATTGTTAACAATGGTGTTTCAGAAGCTGGCTTAATAATAATTGGATTGCCTGCTGCAAGTGCTGGTGCTACTTTATGTACCACTAAATTCAATGGGAAATTAAATGGTGTAATTGCTACAACCACTCCTACTGGTTTTTTAATGGTATAAAGAAAGCGACCTTCTGCGTTATAATTAGGGATTATTTCGCCGACTAGTTTCTTTGCTTCAATTGCTGCCATTTCAAATGTAGCTGCTGAACGCTGTACTTCAACTAGAGCATCCGTAATCGGCTTTCCTCCCTCAATTGCTATAAACTTCGCAAATTCTTCCTTACGTTCATTTAATAGTTGAGATGTTTTCATTAGTATTTGATAACGTTGTTCTACGAGTAATGGCTTATATTTATGGGCTTTTACTGCTGCTTCAATTGCTTGGTCTACAAGCTGCTCATCAGCTAAGCTTATTTCAGCATAGGGCTCTCCTGTAAATTTATTCAATGCCAGCTGCTGTTGCGCTGTTTCTACCCACTGACCATCAATCAATAGTTTTGATTTTTGAACTTCATATGTCATATGATTGTTCCTCCTAATATTTTTTCTAGAACCCCTTTTAGGTATTTTCCTATATGGTAATAAGATGAATAAGTACTTCAATCACTACACTGTTTCCATTTACTGTCGAAAAAGATTGTTTGCACAAAGCCTTTTCGACAGTTATTTATACTTTTGTGTATGAAAATAAATGTTCTATCCCCTATGATTAAGCGCTTAACCTTTTAGAATCGTTGAACAAATGCTTGGATTTTTGCTACCATATGCTCTACTGATAAACCAAACTTATCAAGCAATGCTTCATTTGAAGCTGACTCTGAATTGCGATCTTCTACGCCAATTCGTAATAAACGTGTTGGATATTGCTCCCCAAGAACTTCTGCTACAGCGCTACCTAAACCTCCTAAAATATTATGCTCCTCTGCCGACACTACTAAATTTGTTTTCTTTGCAGCATGAATAATCGCTTCCTCATCCAATGGCTTAATTGTAGGCATATGCACAACTTCTACTGAAATTCCTTTCTCAGCTAAAATTTCTGCAGCTTCCAAAGAACGGCTTGTTTGTGTTCCTGTAGAAATAATCGATACGTCGAAGCCTTCACGCAATGTTACTGCTTTTCCAATTTCAAATTCATAGTTCTCATCAAATAAATATGGATATGCATCACGAGCTAGGCGGATGTATACAGGACCATCATATTCATTTGCTGCACGCATCGCTTTTTCCACTTCTACACTATCTGCTGGTGCAATGACAACCATATTAGCTAATGAACGGAAAATTGCGATATCTTCTAATGCTTGATGTGTTTTACCAGTAAGACCTGTTAACAATCCACTATAAGCACCAACCATTTTTACATTTAATTTTGGTTGTGCAATTTGTACTTGAATTTGATCTAATGCACGTTTAGATAAAAATGCTGCAAATGTTACTGCCCATGGCTGTAAACCTGTTGTTGCTAAGCCTGAACAAACACTTAGCATATTTTGCTCTGCAATACCCATTTGCAAAAACTTTTCAGGCTTTTTATTTGCAACAATATCAATTTTCGTTGAATTTGCTAAATCTCCATCTACCACATAAACACGTGTATCATTTCTTGCCAAATCAATAATAACTTCACTAAATCGATCGCGCATCGCTTCTTTTTTTACTGTGCTCATTGTACTGCCTCCTTGTCTAACTCTTCTAGTGCTGCTTGTAGCTCTTCATCAGTTGGTACACGAGAGTGCCACAAATATGCACCTTCCATGAAGCTTACGCCTTTCCCTTTAATTGTATTTGAAATAATAACAGTTGGTTTGCCTTTTATTTCAGCAGCTTCTTTGAATGCTTTTTCAATCTCTTCAAAATTATGACCGTCGATTGAGATAACATGCCAACCAAATGCAGCCCAACGCGCTGAAGGATCTTCAAGAGGTGCATTACGTTTTACTTGATCGTCGCTCCAACCAAATTGTTGTAGCTTATTGTTATCTACAATACATACAAGATTATCAACACCATATTTCGATGCAACATCTGCTGCTTCCCAAATTTGACCTTCTTGTGATTCGCCATCTCCAATCATACAGAATGCACGGTAAGATTTATTTTGCAATTTTGCACCTAATGCAATACCTAATGCTGCTGATAAACCCTGACCTAATGAACCTGTTGACATATCTAAGCCTGGCAACAATGTCATATCTGGATGTCCCTGTAAACGTGAGTCTACAGCATCAAATGTGTTTAATTCTTCTTTAAGCATATAGCCACGCACAGCTAATGTAGCATACAAACCAATCGCTGAGTGCCCTTTCGATAAAACAAAACGATCACGATGTTCATTCCAACCGTCTTCTGGGTTAATATTCATTTCATTAAAGTATAGGTATGTTAACACATCAACTGCTGACATGGGACCACCAATATGACCTGCTCCAGCATGATGAACTGTCTTTAAAATCTCTTTACGAATTTCCGTCGCTTTTTGCTTTAACTCATTCATCTTTTTCTCTCCTTATCCTTCATGTGTAATAACAACAGGTTGATTTGTGTCTAATGATTGTTTTGCAGCGCGTGCAATGCGTTCTGCCTGTAGGCCGTCATTACCAGCACATACTAAAGGTTCTCCTGTTTCAATTGAACGTAAAAACCCTTGAAGCTCTGTTGTATAGGCATCCGCATAACGTTCTAAGAAAAAGTTCTTTAATGGTTCAGCATGAGAACCCTCCTCTGTATGTACTTGTACAGATGTATGACGTTCATTTTCAACTGTTAACTTTCCTTTAGAACCAAAAACTTCTACGCGTTGATCATAGCCATATTTTGATTCACGACTATTGTCAATCACACCAATAGCACCATTTGCAAATTTTAATGTAATAATTGCTGTATCAATATCACCGATTTTTCGAATTTCTGGGCTCACTAAGTTCGCTCCAACTGCATGTACTTCTATAACTTCGCTGCCTGTCATATAGCGTGCCATGTCAAAGTCATGAATTGTCATATCAAAGAATAGACCACCTGAATTTTTTAAATATTCTACTGGTGGTGGAGCTGGGTCACGAGATGTAATTTTTAAAATATGAACATCTCCAACTGCGCCCTCCTGTACTAACTTTTTCATTTTTAGAAAGTTAGGATCAAAACGGCGATTAAAGCCTATTTGTAGCAAAACGCCTTCTTCTTTTGTAATTTGTAATAAATTTTCTGTTTCTTCAACAGATGAACTTACTGGCTTCTCACAAAAAACATGCTTTTTTGCACGTGCTGCTGCTTGAATAATTTCAGCATGTGTGCTTGTTGGTGAGCACACTAAAATTGCATCAATTGATTCATCAACCATAACCTCTTCATATGCAGTGACTAATTCAGTACCCGTAAATGAAGCAAATACATCTTTAACATTCTCCATAAATGGATCAGAAATTTTAGCAATTTCTACATTGGGTATATTTTTTAATCCGTTAGCGTGTAGCTGACCAATGCGGCCAGCTCCAACAATACCAATTCGTACCATGCTATTCTTCCCTTCACTTTGAGCATTATTTTCCTAATAGCTCTTTTACATTTGCTAATTTTTCATTCGCATTATCTTGTGTAATTAATTCAATACCGCTATCAATTTGTTTCTCAACTGTTTCACCATTTAATGCTTTGATGGCATTTTCTACACCCATATATGCCATTTTATATGGTAATTGTTCAACAGAAGCTGTAACGCCTCCATCGATAATTGATTGTATTCCATCTGTTGTACCATCCACACCAACTATTGGAATAGTTAAGTTTGCTGTTTTTAATGCTTGATAAGCACCTAATGCCATTTCATCATTTGCCGCATAAACCCCTTTAATATTTGGATGTGCAGTAATAATATTTTCCATTACACTTACCGCTTTTGTACGGTCAAAGTCTGCCGCTTGAACTGTTACAACTTTAAAGCCTTTCTCTTCTAAATATTCCTTACCACCTGCTACACGTGCTTCATTTTGTGCTCCACCTGGCACACCTTCAATAATGGCCACTTCATCTCCAGGCGATAAAATAGATTCTAAGAATTCTCCTGCTTTTTGCCCAGCAGTATAGTTATCTGTCCCAATATACGTAGTTTTATCATCCCAATTTAAATCTGTATCAATTAATAAAACAGGAATATCTTTTTCATGATACTTCGTTAATGTTGGAATGGCTGAGCCTGTACTTGGCATTACTACTAAGCCATCTGGATCTTGAATAAGCAAATCTTCTAAAATATTAATTAGCTCTTGTTCCTGTGTTTCTTTCGATGATGCTAAAAAAGTACCTTTGACATCAAAATCTTTAAAAGCTTGTTTGGCACCTGCTTCCGCCAACTTAAAATATTCTTGGTCAGCTCCTTTCAATACAACTGCAATATGCGGTTGTCCTGAATCACCACCTGAGGAACCTTCATCTGTACTTGTGCCCGCACTACTATCATCATTACAAGCAACCAATACCAACACTAGCATTAATAAGAATAAATATTTAACGTGCTTCATTTATAAAACCCCTTCCCTAACTTATGGTTTAATAATTATTTTAATGGCCTTACCTTCACGCATTAATTGTAGACCCTTTTCTACATCTTTTAACTCTACTGCCTCTGTAATCAAAGCTTCGAGATTTAATACATTTGATTCTAAAAGCTGTACAACCTTTGGGAAATGATAGTTTTGAATAATAGACCCATAAATCGTTAACTCTTTGCCTGTAATGGTACATTGGTGAATAGCAGGTAACGCCTTATCATTCATACCTAGTAAGAGAACATTCCCCGCTTTTCGAACAAGTTGAATTGCTTGGTCAAATAACATACCTACACAATCCACGACACTATCCGCTCCTATGCGTGTCAATTCTGCAACAACATCTTCAACTTTTTCAACATTCGGGTTTACTACATGTGTTGCTCCCGACTTCTTGGCAATCTCTAATCGATATTCTGAAAAATCTACTACAATAATTTTCCCTGCTCCTGCTGCCTTTTGCATCTGAACGAATAGTTGTCCCATTGGTCCAGCACCTAAAATCACTACTGCATCTCCTGGTTTTGTTTGTAATTTTTCTGATGCATTTACTACACATGATAATGGCTCAGCCATTGCTGCAAGTTCTACTGGTATCTCTTCACTAATTTTATGTGCATTACGTGCTGGAGCGACGCAATATTTCGCCCATCCACCATTTTCGAATATACCGATTGTTGTAAAGTTTTCACAAACATTGGTATGACCAGATTGACAGTATACACAGACCTCACAAGTAATCGTTGGATCAATAATTACTCGATCTCCTACTTCTAACCCTTGTACATCTTCTCCTTTCTCTATAATACGCCCTACAAATTCATGTCCTAAAACAGTATTTGGAGTTGCTGGGTGCGATGGAGGATTGCTTAAAATATGTACATCCGTACCGCATATACTGGCTGCCTCAACCATTATTTTAATATCAGTCGCATGTTGAATTTGAGGCTCTTCAACTTCTTTTAACTTAAACGTACCAATACTTTCAAAAACACCTGCTAACACAAGCTTACCCCCCCTTTTTATAGAAGCAGTGAGTAAGTTTTTACCCACTGATTACTTATCTGATTTCTAAACTTTCTTTACATATGCTTTCAATTACTTACCTAAGTAAGAATTTAATTCTTCAATACGTTTTTCTACTGTTTCTACTGTGTATACTTCTGAACCAGAATCAATACGCTTTTCTACAGGTTCATCTTTTGTCGCTTTCACTACTGATTCAATACCTAAGTAACCCATTTGAAATGGATCTTGCGCAATATTTGCTACCATATGTTCTTCTTTAACAGAGTTTAAACCATCTGGTGTACCATCAAATCCGATTACTGGAATATTACTTCCTTTATTACTTAGTCCTGTATATGCACCTAATGCCATTTCATCAGAAGTAGCGAACACTAATTTAATATCTGGTTCTGCTGTTAATGTGTTCTCAACAATATTTACTGCCTTCATACGATCACTTTGTGCATCTTGTACAATGGCTTCAATCCCTAACTCTTTTAATGCATCTTGGAAACCATTTGTACGCTCGTCATGTACTTTCGCACCCATTTGTCCACGAATGATAAGCACTTTATCACCTGCTTTTAAAAGAGTGTTAGCGTATTCGCCACCTTTATAAGCCGCATCGTAGTTTTCTGTACCAATAAATGTAACTGCTTCTTTAAATGATTCTACATTAGCATCTGCTAAGACTACTGGAATCCCTTGAGCATTCGCTTTTTGTAAAGCTGGTAGCATTGCCTCTGGTAAGCTTGCTGCTACGACTAAACCATCAACACCTGCTGAAATAAAGTCTTCCACCATACGTACTTGCTCTTCATATAATGTTTCTTCAGCAGGTCCTAAAACTTCAACATCTACTCCTAGATCTGCAGCTGCCTTTTTAGCACCTGCTTCATGAATTTTCCAATATTCAGAATTCAAAGACATGAGTACAACACCAATCTTTAGCTTTTTGCCATCACTGGATGCATTGTTAGATTTTGGTGCAGATGAATCAGAACTACATGCTGTTAGTATCATTACTAGTGAAAGAACTAACACCCCTAATAATTTTTTCATTTAGTAACCCCCTAGGTTTTATTTAGATCGTCGACGTAATACGTCAACAAATACTGCTAAAATAATAACCAAACCAATAATTACTGTTTGTAAATCTGCAGATGTTCCTAGTAAGTTTAAGCCATTACGTAGTACAGCAATAATCATTGCTCCAATTAAAGTACCGAAGATTGTACCTACGCCACCCATGAAACTCGCTCCTCCAATAATAACAGCGGCGATTGCATCTAATTCATAAGAAAGACCTGCAATTGGGGATGCTGCATTCGTACGACCAATTAATACTAAACCACCTAAACCAGCCATTAAACCACTAATCATATATACTTTAATTAATACTTTATCTACAGGGATACCTGATAAACGTGCTGCTTCTTTGTTTCCACCAATCGCATAAATATAACGACCTGTTTTTGTGCGAGTTAAGAAAATGTGCATTATTAATGCAACAATAATTACTAATATAAAACTAAATGGTATTGGGCCAAAGTTAGCTTGACCTGAATAGTTAATTAAGTATGGGAATCCAAAGATTGGAGAAGCTCCTGTGATAATTAACGCTAGACCACGGTAAATATTCATCGTTCCTAATGTTGAAATAAATGGATGGGGTAAACGTAACTTTGTTAGTAATAAACCATTTATTAAACCTGCTGCAAGACCTACAAGCACGCAAATTACTAAACCAACGATTGGAGGCCATCCAAGACCTACAGTTACGATACCAGTTGTCACAATTGAAATTGCTAAAATTGAACCTATCGATAAATCAATTCCGGCAGTTAAAATTGGTAATAGCATACCCATTGATAAAAGTGCATTAATGGATGATTGACGAGCAATATTCATTAAGTTATCAACCTTTAAAAAACTGGGTGATAAAATAGATAATATAATTGTTAATAAAACTAACCCTAACAATGCTCCGAATTTATTAAGAAATACTTTCAGCTGAACAGTATTTCTGTTCGGCTTAATAACCGTTTCATTTGTGATATTACTCATATTATTCCCCTCCTGTTGCTGCCTTCATAATTACTTCTTGGTTAGCCGCTTCGATTGGTATATCTGCTGTAATCTCCCCCTCATGCATTACTAACACACGATCTGAAATACCTAAAATTTCTGGTAATTCAGAAGAAATAACGACTACTCCTGCTCCTCTTTCGACTAGCGCATTCATTAAGTTATAAACTTCCACCTTTGCACCAACATCAATACCACGCGTAGGCTCATCGAAAATAAACAGCTTTGCATTGGTATTTAGCCATTTAGCAATAACAACCTTTTGTTGGTTACCACCACTCAAATTACGAGCCATTAATTTTATGTTGTTTGGTCGTATCTCTAATTCTTTTATATACTTATTAGAAATTTCAATTTGTTTTTTATGATTAAGAAGCCCTCCATTGCTTACCCTATCTAAATTAGCAATTGTCTTATTGAAAACTAAATCCAAGTCTAGGAAAAGTCCCTCTTGCTTTCGATCCTCTGTAATAAATGCAATACCTGAATTAATTGCGTCAATTGGATTTTTAATCTGAACTTCCTGACCATCTAAAATAATTGTGCCTGAATATTTAGGATCTGCACCGAATATAGCACGTGCTAATTCAGTACGTCCTGCTCCAACCAAACCAGAAATACCTAAAATTTCTCCACGATATGCTGTAAAATTAATTTCTGAAGAAAATTCTTTTAACTTTAAGTTTTTCACCTCTAAAATAGCATCACCTTTTTTAAATTCCATTTTCGGGAATTTATTATCGAGTGAGCGACCTACCATTAATGCAATCATGCCATCAATTGAAATTTCCGCAGTATTAACTGTATCGATTTTCGCACCATCACGTAAAACGGTAATACGATTACTAATACGTTTAATTTCTTCAAGTCTGTGTGAAACATAAATGAAGGACATCCCCTCTTTTTGGAGATTCAACACTGTTTTTAAAAGCTGCTCAACCTCTCGTTCACTTAAACTGGCTGTCGGTTCATCCATAATAAGTAAGTCACAGTTTAAGGAAAGCGCTTTAGCAATTTCCACTAATTGTTGTTGCCCAACACCTAAAGCTCCTACAATCTCATCTGGTGATACCGCTACACCTAAGCGTTGTAATAACTCCTCAGATTTCTTGCGCATTGTCGCACGATCTAATAAAATACCTTTTTTAATTTCATGACCTAGGAAAATATTTTCCATCACAGACAGCTCAGGAATTAAGTTCAACTCTTGATAAATAGTTCCTATGCCCACATCAATTGCATCTTGTGGTTTCGAAACCTCTAGTGGTTGCCCCTTCCAAATGACTTGCCCAGTGTCCTTTTGATAAGCACCTGTCAAAATTTTAATAATTGTTGATTTACCAGCACCATTTTCACCAAGTAAAACATGTATTTCTCCTGGACCTACGTCAAAGGAAATATCTTTTAATACTTGAAGTCCTGAGAATGATTTACTGATATTTTCTACTTTTAAAACCATGAGTTGCTCCCCCTTTTCACTATTACTTTGAGCAATTCTGTCACAAAAATTTTATATGAATCGAGCAATTATCCATTTCAACATATTGATTAGCCGTCTATGTATAAGCTATTGCAATGGACTAGCTGTGTCTTGTTTTATTACGAGATGGGGATTAAACTCCCCATCCAGTAACATCAATACAATATGCTTAAAGCTGCACTAAGTGCTTTTCCTTAAACGATTCGGTTGCCGCTTCAGCAATTTGAAGAGCCTTTTTCCCGTCATAAATATTACATTTCACTGGCTCGCCAGTATGTAAGCAATGAATAAAATGCTGTATTTCAATTTCGTACGCATCTTTAAATTTTGTTGGGAAATCCTGAATCAAATCGTGACTTGATGTATTATTTTTAAAGATTGTTACATTATGCTGACGTAATGACCCTACTTGGAGCACACCTTCTGTTCCAATGATCTCTGCTCGAATATCATAGCCATAAGGTGCGATACGCATTGTTTCAACTTCCCCAGCTGCTCCACTTGCAAATTTAAGTGTTGTTAAGCCTTGATCTACATCGTCATATTTAGCCATAAATTGATTTGATTCTAGTAAAATATTACCTGTTGACTGAACATTTGTTACATCATCATTCATTAAGAAGCGAGCAATATCATAATCATGGATTGCTACATCTAAGAAAATACCACCACTTGTTTCAATAAATGATTCATGCGGTACATTCCCATCTCGGCTAACCGCTTTGAAATAGAGTGGTTTTCCAATATCTCCTTGTGCGATACGACGTTGTGCTTCCGCATATGTTGGGTCGAATCGTCGCATGAAGCCTACTTGACAAACAACATTTGCTGCTTCAACAGCTGCGATTACTTGATCAGCTTGAACGACAGTCTGTGTAATTGGTTTCTCAACGAAAATATGTTTTCCATGTTTTGCGGCTTGTACAATCATATCTCCATGTGTGCTTGTCGGCGTTACAATAATTACCGCATCAATATGATCATCCTCAAACGCTTCCTTTGGATCAGTTCCATAGGCGTCTACCTTTAATAGTCTTGCTACCTCTGCAGCTCGTTCCTCAATTGGATCAATTACTTTTACTAGCTTTGCTCCTTGAATTTTGCTTGCAATGTTCTCTGCATGCCAGTAGCCTAAACGACCTAGGCCTAATACTGCGCAACGAATTTCCTTTACCATTGTGTATTCCCCACTCTCTTACTATTTGTCACTTTCAATTTTTGAAACAATTGTTTCAATATATTCTAATGCTTTTTGTGCAAATTCATATGGATTATAAATAGATGGGTCTTGCTCTCCTTCAATTAAAGCCCAATCAGAATAACCTTTTTCCAATAAGTAACGGAAGATTGGTTCAAAATCTAACACACCACTGCCTGGCACGGTGAAAATACCTTTACGTAGCGACTCTCGAATTGGATACTTTTGAGCATGCGCTGCATCTAGTACGTCTTGACGTACATCCTTTAAATGAATATATCCAACACGGTCATAATATTTCTCCAAAAGCTCTATAGGATCATTTCCACCGTAATAACCATGACCAGAATCATATAGTAAATGAACATAATTCGGATCAGTCATTGACATTAACCGCTCGATTTCCAGTGGTTGCTCTACTACAGTACCTGCATGATGGTGATAAACAAGCTTCATTCCTGCTTCTTGCGCTAGTTTACCAGCTTTATTTAAACCATCAGCTAATGCTTCCCACTCATCATCCGTTAATGGGCGAACTTCCCTAGCATCCTCTGGCATTGTTGGATCCTGGTTTAAAATAGAATTGCGTGCTTCAGCCGTACTAATGACTTTACAACCAAATTGCTTTAAAAAATCGATATGCTTTTGATATTCTTTCAATTGTTCTTCATGACGACTTCTGTCAGAGAAGAACACTGATTTCCACTGCGTTGTTAGCTGTAGATTATATTTATCTAAAGCTGCTTTTAGCTCTATTGGATCTGTTGGAAATTTGCGACTTACCTCCGTACCTGAAAAGCCAAGCTCACTAATTTGCTGCATTATGTCATCACTAGTATAGTGATCACCATGCTCTAACACATCCTCTCCAACCCAATTAATGGGGTGGATACCTAAGGAGAATGGTAATTTCATTTGCGCACCTCTTTTACAGTTTCGTTAACCACACATGATCTGGATCATTTGTGAACTTCCAAGAACGAATTGGCCCAGCCATAACATTTAAATAATATAGTTCATAACCCGGAGGTGCCGAGCATGGGTGATGTCCTTTTGGTACTAACACTGCATCTCCATCGTTGACAATAATTGTTTCATCTAAACTACGGTCATCTGTATATACTCGCTGGATAGCAAATCCACCCTTGCTTGGATTAATTTTATGGTAATACGTTTCCTCTAAGTAAGTTTCATTCGGATAATCATCTTGGTCATGTTTGTGTGGTGGATAACTTGACCAGTTCCCAGCTGGTGTAAATACTTCAAAGATAAATAAACTATCCGCATCCTTTGTTTCAGGTAAAACATTGTGAATCATACGACTTATATGACCACTTCCACGCTCTGCAATTTCTACATCCTCTGGTGCAATGAGCCGCGCTTCGTACGTTCCTTTTCCAGGAGCTGTGCAAATTGCTACTTCAACTTCTGTCAAAGCTTCTAACTCTACAAAGTCGTCATTTGGTGCATATACAGAATATGCTGCTGTTTTTTCAAATACAGACATACGCTGACCGATATTATCCCAACTTTTTTTCTTTGTTTTCGCATTTGCTTTACCGCTTAGCAATAACGCAATCATTTCATTTTTTCCAGTTTCAACTCGATATTTATCACCTGGCTCTAGTTGTATAACGTCCATTCCCACATAAGCCCAGTTTGCTGATTCTGGCGTAATTGAAATTAATTTTTTATTATTCATTTTTGGATTTTGCGGTTTAATTTGTAATTTTGACACTTGTAATTCCTCCTTCAATAAAATTAATATTTGCGTGCTTGCATAACATTTACTGCCATTACCTCATGAGCTTTTGATACTTTCTCTGATGTAGAAACCTCTGCAACACCAAGTCTCCACCAAGATTCAGTACCTACTGTGCAAGTACCTGGTAATACTTTAATGTCAATTAAAGTTGTGACCGTTTCTTCCTTCGCTCTTGCTAATGCCTCATGTAGCTCTTCGATTGTACGTACTGTGTAACCCTTTGCCCCTAAGCTACGTGCATTTTGTGCAAAGTCAATTTGTACATAGTCACCTGATAAGCGATTATCCTGTTCTGAACGATAACGGAATTCATTACCAAAGCCTTCAC
This sequence comes from Lysinibacillus sp. NPDC098008, assembly GCF_044760715.1. Taxonomy (NCBI): domain Bacteria; kingdom Bacillati; phylum Bacillota; class Bacilli; order Caryophanales; family Bacillaceae; genus Lysinibacillus; species Lysinibacillus sp. NPDC098008. The sequence goes on along the minus strand of NZ_JBIWBA010000003.1, from coordinate 63,035 downwards.
TACCTTGTCCAACTTGTAGGTTATGGATACATTGATAGCCATTGTTATCTAATAATAGGATTGTCATTTTCTTATTTTCTTGAATGCTTGTAACAATTTCTGTATGCAACATTAAGTAGCTTCCATCACCAACAAATGCATATGCTTCACCTTCATCTCCGATAGCCAATTTCACACCCAGTGCTCCTGCTACCTCATAACCCATACAAGAGAAACCATATTCCATATGGTACGATTTTGGCTTAGATGAACGCCATAAACGATGTAAGTCTCCTGGCATGCTTCCAGCCGCACAAACAATTACATCCTCAGGTTGAACAAAGTTGTTAATTTCACCTATGACACGAGTTTGGGAAAGACCGCCTGCTACTTCCTGTGAGTAGTAATCATCTACGATTGCATCCCACTCTGCTTTTAATTCTTTCAGACGACCTGAATCATGTGCTGATTGATAGCCTTCTGCCTCTAAAGCTTTTTGTAATTGCCCTAAAGTTACTTGTGCATCGCCCACTAATTTTGTAGCATCTAACTTCACTGCATCATAGTCACTTACATTGATACTTAAAAAGTCTACATCCGGATTGCCAAATGCCCATTTTGAAGATGTTGTAAAATCTGTGAATCGTGTACCTACACCGATAATTAAATCTGCTTCACGTGCTAAAATGTTAGAAGCTTTCGAACCTGTAGAACCGATACTTCCCATATATAATGCATCATCCCACGGCAAAGCGCTTTTACCAGCTTGTGTTTCACCTACTGGAATAGTAAATGCATGTGCAAATTTTTGTAATTGCTCTTGTGCATTTGAATAGTGCACGCCACCACCTGCGATGATGACAGGATTTTTCTTTGTTTTAATTAACTCTACAGCACGTTGTAATGCATTTTTAAATGGCTCCTGACGCTCAATATAATGCACTCGCTTCGCAAAAAATTCTTCTGGATAGTCATATGCTTCAGCTTGTACATCTTGCGGTAAAGCGATTGTCACAGCACCCGTGTCAGCAGGGTTTGTTAATACACGCATTGCATGAATCATTGCTGTCATTAATTGCTCTGGGCGAACCACTCGATCCCAATATTTACTTACAGGCTTGAAAGCGTCTGCTGCTGAGATTGTATAATCCATTGGGTTTTCAATTTGTTGCAATACTGGATCCGGTTGACGAGATGCAAAGTTATCACCTGGTAATAGTAATACTGGGATACGATTTGCTGTTGCTGTTCCCGCAGCTGCTACCATATTTAATGCACCCGGTCCAATTGAAGTTGTACAACCGTAAATTTCAAGGCGATTTTTTTGCTTCGCGAAAGCTGCTGCTGTATGCACCATACCTTGTTCATTTTTACCTTGCAGATAAGTGATCTCACCAATATGATTTTCTAAAGCTTCTCCCATACCAGTTACGTTACCATGACCAAAAATACCGAAGACTCCTTTAACGAATTTACGCTCTACACCATCATGCAGTACATATTGATTATCTAAAAACTTGACTAATGCTTGTGCCATTGTTAAACGAATTGTTCCCATAATTATTAACTACCTACCTTTACCATTTTATTTGTATTAAATGATGCTGTTGCAGCCTCCGAAATTTGCGATGCCTTAATGGCATCCATTACTGTAATTGGTGATTCACCTTTATTAGCAACAGTATCGATAAAAATCTGAATTTCCTTTAAAAAAGCATTTTCAAATTTACTTGGGAAGTCGAGAATATTATCGTATGTTGAACGCCCATTCGAGAATGTTAATACATTGGTCCGTTGAATCGAGCCGATTTGTAGCATTCCCTCTGTTCCGAGCACCTCTGCTCGAATATCATAACCAAATGAGGAGTTTCTACTACCTTCTACAATGCCAAGAGCCCCATTTGAAAACTGCATTTTCGTAATCGCCTGATCAACATCACCGTATTTATTCATAAAATTATGATTAAGCGCTTTCCCGAAGCTCTGAAGTGATTCTACCTCTACTCCCATTAAATAGCGAGAAATATCATAATCATGGATACATAAATCAACAAATATGCCTCCGCTCGTTGCTATGTATTCCTCTGGTGGTGAACCAGGGTCACGGCTTATACTTGAAAAATAAATTGGCTCTCCGATATCACCACGACGAATCATTTCTGCTGCCTTCATATAAGCATCATCGAAGCGTCTTACAAAGCCTACTTGCAGTACTCCGTTATAATCCTGCATTAACGGAACAATACTTTGCGCCTCTTCTACAGTGCTCGTAATCGGTTTATCTACAAAAATATGTTTTTTATATTTAATAGCTTCTTTAATCTGCTCTGCATGCGCTCCAGTTGGACTTGCAATAATAATTGCATCTATTGCATCATCTTGAACGACCTGCTGGTAATCTGTTGTCCAAGCGTCCACTCCTAGTTTTTTTGCTGCCTGTCTAGCAGATTCCTCATGCGTTGTGACGACTACCTTTAATTCTGCATTTGGTATATTGTGGACAATATTTTGTGCATGAATCATTCCTAGACGACCGACTCCAGCTATCGCACACTTGATAGTTGACAATTTCCTTCATCTCCTTTGGCCCTTAATTTATACAGTGAGCTATATTGAGGTAAACCATGTTTTCGTTTAGCTGTCACCTCACCTTGAATTAAAGGGAGTAAATATTGAATGAAATCATCTGTCATTTTATTTTGACTTAAGGAATACCAGATTAGTGGTATAATTTTTTCCTTACTCGCAATCCATGATAATGGTGTACAGTAAAACTCAGTTTCATAGCTAGATAATTTCGAGCGTTGCATGCCCACCATCACATTTGTTTTTCCTTCATTCATATATTTAACAGCTTGTCTGCCAACCTCATATGCCTCATCAAAATCTGTTTGTGATGCGATAATCGTACTACTTCGCTGCCAGATACTTGGCTCAATAGCTCTTACTTGAACAAGGAAAGCTTTTTCTAGTTGTTCTTTCAAATAATTCGCAGCACCACCTAGTTTAGCCCTTTGTAAATCATCGAATTTCATATTATGTGAGGTTAACCAATTGCCTTCTAAATCCTTTACACCTTCAGCAATAATAATAAAGACGTTTTTATTTTTCTTTAAAAGAGCATCTACCTTCGCCTTACAACTCTCGATATCAAAACGAAACTCTGGTAAATAAATTAAAAATTCATTAAAACCGTCATCCTCTAAAAATGCTAATTGACAAGCACCAGCTAACCAACCTGTATGACGCCCCATTGTTTCGATGACAGTAATACGTTCACCACTAGCATAACTTGAAACATCCATTTTTAAATCAGCCACCATTGTTGCTAAATGCTTAGCAGCACTTGCAAAGCCTGGTGTATGATCTGTTCCAAATAAGTCATTATCAACTGTTTTTGGTAACCCGATGACTCGTAAGGGGTAGCCCATCTCCATAGCTTGTTCTTTTAAAAAAATCGCTACCTGCATCGATCCATTTCCACCAATATAATACAGCTTTGTAATGTGATACTCTCTCAAATTATGAATAATTTGCTGTAAATCTTGCTTTGTAAGCTTATGTCTACATGTGCCCAGTGCTGCACCAGGTGTGTAACGTAACAAATCTAGTTCCTCCGAAGTCAAATTGTGAATACTTACAAAATTAGCATGTAATAAACCTTCAATCCCTCCAAGAGCTCCAAATACTTGTGTCCCCTTATCTAATTGCGATGCTGCCTCAACTACCCCAACAACCGTACTATTAATAACAGCCGTTGGACCTCCTGATTGTATAACTAAACTATTTGCCATCTCTTACTCCTCTTTCTTCTCTTAGCCTAGGTTAGGCGCTTCACCAATTTAAAAATAAAGCTACTTTCTCATATATTTTCTCCTTACTTCAACATTGGCATTGACGTAACTTATTTCTTTACCACTTTTTCAACTTTATTATTAAAGATATTGCATAGATTTATAGCAATCTTCAATGAAAGTGATTAATTCCTTTGTTTTCAATGCATCGTAATGAGGCTGTTTATTATTTAAAACACAATCATTAAAATAATTAACTTGGTTTACATATTGATCATCTTTAATTATTGTCGATGATTGAAGATGTCCGTTGATATCTAGTACATTGATTACTGCAGAAGCAGCAGCAGATTCATCTGGTCGGAACGAATACTTCGCTACAATAACGCCTTCTTCACCAAAAATTTCATAACGATTTTCAAATGGTAGTTCAAAGGATGCGCAAACTTCTGCCGTAACATCGTTTGCATCTTTCATCACACAAACCGATGTCACATCAACTTCCTGTTCGATTTTGGATGTCATCGTTAAGCTTTTTGGCTTAAATTCTAGAAGTTGTGTAACGGCATGCATACCGTAGCAACCAACATCCCAAAATGCACCGCCCCCTAACGCTTTATTCATACGAATATCATCTGGATTATTTAATGGAAAAGAAAAATGTGCCTTAATGTGTCTTTTCTTTCCGATAACTCCTTCGTTAAGTAAACGTTTTATCTCGTTATGCTGACTATGGAATTGATACATAAATCCTTCCATAAAAATTGTTTTAGTTTTTTTAATTGTTGCAATAATCTCATCCATATCCTTTGCAGATAGGACAGCAGGTTTTTCTACTAATACATGTTTACCAGCCTCAGCTGCTTTAATAATCCACTCTTTATGTAAAGCATTTGGTAGCGGTATGTATACAGCATCTATATTCGAATCATTTAATAATTCCTCGTATTCTTCATAAATCGTATTTATATTAAATCGCAAAGCCTTTGATTTAGTTTTAGAGGCAATCGCAATAACCTCTGAATATTCTGATTTTTTGAAAGCTGGCAATAATTGATCATATGCAATATTAGCAGCACTTAAAATTCCCCATTTTACTTTAGACATTTTTCTTCCTCCTTTTTTGATTAAGCGCTTTCTCTTTCTGTTGAAATTTATTCTATATTCGTTTTCTGAAAAATGCAATATTTTATTTTCAAATTTTCTCAAATACTATTTTTATAAACTGAATTAAATGCGATATTGAGCAGTTTTTATTATTTCAAGAGGATCCTAAAATTTAAACGATTAAATTGTTTAGTATACACGTTTTAAAAAGATGGGAGCAAAAAGCATTTCCACTCAAGAAAAATACTACGGTGTCCAACTTATTTTATTGCTTTTTTTAAATAAATTAAACGCTTAATTTATTTAAGAAAAAATATAATGTTACTTATTTTTAGTTATTGCTACCACAGATTGACGTTTCACCAATGTTGGTAAAAGCATTATTCTACTACACTCGTTCTTTTCTCCCTTAATAATTGACACCATTAAGTTCATCACTTCACGCCCCATACTCTCAATAGGCTGTGCGATTGTTGTTAACGGTGGTTCAATAATAGTAGCAATAGAAGTATTATCAAAACCAATGACTGATAAATCATCTGGTACAACAATTCCTAATTCTTTAGCCTTTTTAACAACGCCTGCTGCCAGTAAATCATTACAAGCAAAAATAGCAGTTGGCCGATTATCATCCTCTAAATAATATCCAGTCATTATTTTTCCGGCTTCAATGCTATCTGTTTCTGTAATAAAATCAAATTTTGGATGTAACTTTAATTGATTTTCTTGGAGTGCTTGATGAAAACCTCTTAAACGCTCGCGATTGCTCCATAAATCTCTTGCAATGATTCCAATATTAGTATGACCCAACTCAATTAAGTGACTTGCAGCTAAATACCCACCCCTAAAATCATCTAATGCTACAGCATTTACAGAAAATATAGGAAGATCACGGGCTACCATAACCACTGGAACTTCTTCTTTCATTAACTCTTCGACACGTTCTAAATTTTCAAAGCCTGAAGCTAATATAAATCCATCTACGCTTTTTTGCTTTAACAAAGTTACATATTTATTTTCTTTCTCAAAATTATAATCAGTATTACAAATAACAAAATTATAATCCATCAGTTGACCGTAATCTTCTATACTTCTCGCCAACTCGGAAAAAAAGGGATTAGCTAAGTCTGGAATTAACAAACCTATTGTTTTAGTTTGCTTCCCCATTAACGCTGAAGCTAAAATATTTGGACTATATCCTAATTCTTCAATTACTTTCTTCACTCTTTTTCTTGTTTTATCACTAATTCGCCCTGTTTCATTAATTACCTTCGAAACAGTAGCAATGGAAACCTTCGCCTCTTTCGCTACATCATAGATTGTTACTTTCATTTACACTCTCTCCGTCAATGTTATAGTATCTAAGGATTTCAAATTATAAATAAATTCCTTTAGAATTATTATGCAATGACTTATAGGCATTTTCAAATACTTTTATAATAGTAGTTGAATGTTGAACATGATATTAAACTTATTGTTTCGTTTATACCCATTCTTGGATATAATCAATTTGCTTTTTATATGAATACTCAGAAAAATAATAATAACTAAATATGCTTATAAACTCTAACTTTAGAACTTTCTTTCTTTAATAAAGCGCTTTCTTTGTTTAGTATTATAATCCCCGTTTTTCAAACACGCAATACGTTATTAAAATTTTCCAATAATTAAATATAATCTTTTAATACAAATACTTGCTTACCCCTTTACCCCAAGCTCTTTCTTCCTTAAAGCTTTAACATTAAAATTTTATATCTTTAGAATACAAAATCTCTAAGTATTATTGATGGTAATCTAATATAACTTCAGTTTCATATCTAGCATAACTACCTAATCTAGGTTTAATAAAGTCATTAAATATCTCTCAACGTATTGAAATATAAATACAAAAAAGCCCAAGACATTGCCTGAGCCACTATATTAAATAAGTGAGTAACAATCCCAAACTATATTAAAATAACAGGTAACATTAAACCATGTCATTTTACCTCAAGACACCCAGCGTTATTTCGTGGACCACTCATCACATTTTATTTTAGACGATTATATATAATACTCTCCCATTTCTTCAATTCCAACAGATTATATTTTGGGGACTGTTTATAGTATTTATAAAAGATGTCTTCATTATACTTATTTTAGTATTTAATCGGAATCCAAATTTCTGAGTAGGCATCAGGGCTATAGGCATCCTCCTGAGGATAAACCTCAAGCTCTGCTGTTCCTGCTGGCTCGTATGGATTGGATGGGAACCACTCTGAATAAATTTGCTTCCATGTATTTTGCATCGCATCTGGCATAGGGCCATGCACCTCAAAGATGACCCATTTAGAGGCAGGTACTTCCATTGTAAGAAGCCCCTCCTTTGCATCCCCTACATGATCTGTAGCAATCCAGTAATCAATAAAGCCTTTTTGCCCTTGGCTTGTATTTGGTACACAAACACCTAGCACTCCATGGATATTACCATTATTTAATTGGAAAAGCTGCTGGTCGAGGCCATTTTGATTGACCTCTTGCCAAAACAGTGGAATTTCTCTTGTATTCTCACCATCTTGGCAATTGTACGTTCTTTTCACACCAACAATCTGAAACTTCTCTTTTTCTACGATTTTATACTTCATTGGTTCTACTCCTTTCAAGCTTACCTGAATCACCAGGCGATTGTATGATTGTAATGGTCCTTGCCCTTTTCTTGCTTCACTAGGCGTTACATAATGCTGCTTGCGAAACGCTTTTGTAAAAGCTTCAGGAGTTTCGTAGCCATATTTGTAGGCGAGATCGATTATTTTATGCTCTGTATTTATTAATTCCTGTGCAGCTAATGTTAATCTTCTTCGTCGTATATACTCTGCAATCGACATATCCGTTAAAATGGCAAATGTTCGTTGAAAATGAAAGACAGAGGCATTCACCTCACGCGCAATCTGCTCAATCGTAATGTCTTCTAATAAATGCTGCTCGATAAAATTAATGGCTTTTTGAATCGACTCAATCCAACTCATTGCTCTCACTCCTTGCTTATAGCTTAAAATAATACAAGTTACTTATCCTGTCTTTTTATGCTATCGTTGGACAGTATCGGGGAAGATTTTGTGATGGGAAACTGTTTTTTGGGATGCTAGGTCTTTGTAGATTAAGGCTCGCTATAAATAATAAGTGCTGAATGAATAATGGTTTGCTCGCCTATATAAAGTGTGTTGTATTTAATATCAATAATAAAAAAGTCAGTTAAATCTATCAACGCTCGATTAATATCCTGTTCAAATTGCACAATATCATTGTTTTGGATTGTCACAACTTGAGTCATTTGCGTCATTGTCCACGCTCCTCTTTCCTAATAATAGAGTAGAAGAAGATTATTGTCACACAATTAACTACACCCCAGCGTGATTGCATCTGTTGCTAATGCTTTCGATACAAAAAGAATTTGCTGAACCAAGATAAAAAACCACTTCAAAATTAATCTGAAGTGATTTTTATTATGCTTACACAGGCTTCTTTAGTACATTGATAAATATTCCTCGCGCTCCCAGCCATGAACACGTGTGCGATATTTATTCCATTCGATTTCTTTAGCCGTTGTAAATTTTTCTAAAATATGATCCCCTAATGCCTCACGCACTGTAGTATCCATCTCTAATTCAATGAGCGCATTTTCTAATGAGGATGGCAAGCTTTCAATACCATTTAGCTCACGTTCATCTCGTGACATTTTATAAATATTACGATCAACTGCTGCTGGTGGTGTTAAGTCTTTTCGTATTCCATCAAGCCCGGCTGCTAAAATAACTGCCATTGCTAAATAAGGGTTTGCCGCTGGGTCAACTGAACGTAATTCAACGCGTGTGGATAATCCGCGTGCTGCTGGAATACGAATAAGTGGTGAACGGTTTTGAGCAGACCACGCTACATAGCAAGGAGCCTCATAGCCAGGCACTAGACGTTTATAAGAATTGACAAGTGGGTTCGTGATTGCTGTAAAACCATGTACATGCCTCATAATGCCTGCAATAAAGCTACGTGCTGTTTGGCTTAGCTGTAGCTCTGCATGTTCATCGTAGAAGGCATTTTTATCTCCTTCAAATAAAGAAAGGTTAAAATGCATGCCTGAGCCATTAACGCCAAACAATGGCTTTGGCATAAATGTTGCATGTAGCCCATGTTGTGCAGCGATTGTTTTGACAACAAGCTTAAACGTTTGGATATTATCACATGCCTCAATGGCGCTTGCATATTTAAAATCAATCTCATGCTGACCAGGTGCTACCTCATGATGGGAAGCCTCAATTTCAAAGCCCATTTCCTCTAGCTCCAGCACAATATCACGGCGACAATTTTCACCAAGGTCAGTTGGCGCTAAATCAAAATAACCACCACTATCATTTAATTCAAGTGTTGGATGCCCTTTATCGTCCACCTTAAATAGAAAAAACTCTGGCTCTGGCCCTAAGTTAAAGGAGGAAAAACCCAATTCCTCCATTTCCTTTAAAACACGCTTTAGATTAGAGCGTGGGTCACCCTCAAAAGGTGTACCATCTGGTCGAGCAATATCACAAATAAAACGGGCTACCTTGCCCTTCTCTGCTGTCCACGGAAAAATAACGAATGTATCGAAGTCAGGCTTTAAATACATATCCGATTCCTCAATGCGTACAAAGCCTTCAATGGAGGAACCATCAAACATCACTTTATTGTCTAATGCTTTTTCTAATTGACTAACAGGAATCTCTACATTTTTTATTGTTCCTAATATATCCGTAAATTGTAGGCGAATAAACTTCACATTTTCTTCCTTTACTTGGCGTATAATATCTTCTCTTGTATAATGCTTCATTTCTTCACCACTCCAATGTAATTTTAGTTAACATTTGTTTTGTAACTGCTTCTAAATTACATGAAAAAGATATATTAAGCAATACCTATGTAATGTTTCCTTACATTCTATTTTTCGAAATGATTCATGCCTTTTTACGATTAATTGTTTTTTAGGAAATTATTACACAATGAAAAAAATTCCTAGCCATTAACTTTGACTTTCTACCACAAAAGTCTTGTATAATGTTATATTTATTGGTAAATTTATAGCGAATTAGAATTTTTGTTTTACGCATTATATCAGTAAATATGGCGTATATACTTATAGTTAGAAATTATTAAATAAGGTTCCTAGAAATCTTCTTGAAAGATACATAAGGCGGTGAACTTAGTAGACATGTCAGTATTAATTATTGGCAGCGTGAGTAATGATGTATTGCGTCTGCAAAAATATTTTCATCGCATCGACATTCAAGATATACATTGCTTTTCCACACCAGAAGCAGCAATGAATTATTTATTTGATTCCTCTTTAAAGGAAGAGTTGGAATTAATCATACTCGATGCTAAAATGACGCTTAAAAATTGCGAGGAAATTTGTCAGTATATTCACGCATTAAAAAATTGGGTGGATGTCCCTATCCTTCTATCCACTACTTATGAAAAAACCGTGACAATTGATAGGGTATTTGAAGCTGGTATTTTCGATTTTATTTTAAAGCCATTTGACTTCACTCAATTTAAGACTCGCATTCAAGTAGCCTTAAAATATCAGCGAGAAACTAGGCTTCGAAAAGAACAGGAAAGCATTATTCAAAAGGACTTATTTATCGCAAAAAAATTCCAAAAAAATGCGTTATCACCTCCATTAAATCTTGAGCAAATTCAGATCGATGGGCTTTATGTAACATCTAATACATTAGGCGGTGATATGTACTGTTGGTTTAAGATTAATGATCATTTAACCGCTGTTCTTTTATACGATGCAATGGGGCATGGTATCGCTGCATCTCTCGTAACAATGTCTATTCGATCTTTATTAAAAGGGATTATTACCAAATTAATTGATCCAGTAATGGTGATTCGGGAACTTAACCGCCAAATTTACGAACTATTTTCTGATGAAGATATGGACCGATTTTTAATGACAGCCATCTACATACTTATAGATACTAAAAATGGAACTTTACACTATGTGAACGCTGCTCATCCTTCTGGTTTTTTATTTGGAAAATATGGAGAAACAGTATTCCTTCCAGCGAATACACCTATCCTCGGATTATTCCCTACTATTCAAATAAATAAAAAAACAATACCTTTATCAGGCTGGCATCGTATTATTCTTTATACGGATGGGTTACTAACTGTAAACGAGCAAAAATCCATTGATATGGACTTTTTCTATATGTACGCTTCACAGGAGAATGGCTATGCATTACAAAAGTTTTCTCAAAAATACAATTTATTCGATAATGATTACAGCGATGATATTACAGTAGTTTCAATAACAATTACATTACAGGGTAGGTGATTGATGATGGAATTCACACTCAATGTAAATCCAGATGCACATGCCATAGCCTTTATTGATCAAGTGATGGAAAATTACACAAATGTATACAATCTACCTTATAAACGAGAATTGCGCTTTGTTGTACATGAATTAGTAATAAATGCTGTTGAAGCTATGAAAAAAATAGATGAATGCTCAAAAAAGGAGATTCAGGTACATGTAATCCAATCTCACGAAGAAATTATCATAACAGTCATGGATGAGGCAAAAGGAATTGCTGAAAATGAATGGGACAATATTTTACAATTTGATTTAAACGAGCTTGATTATTCTGATCGTGGTCGTGGTTTATTTTTTGTCAAAAACATGGTGGATCACCTTTGGTTTGAACATATTTCTGAAACAAAGTTTTTAGTTGGAGTGTCAAAAAAGATTCTGTTGTAACGTAAACTTGGGGGTGCTTTTATGAAAATGTCTATTCGAAAAAAAATAAATTTGCTTATATTTAGCTGTATTTTATTACTTACTGCCCTTTTAGCAGGTATAAATTTTTATATTGCTAAAAACAATCTGTTAGAAAGTGCCAATACAAAGCTGTTATCAGATATTCAGCTAAGCTATGAATATTTAGACGCTAAGTATCCAGGAGAATGGTCCATCCAAAATAATCAGCTCTATAAAGGCGACATCAATATGGTGGAAAATTTTGAAATAACCGAGCAGGTTGGCAAGTTAACAAACGGAAATGCTGTATCCATTTTTCAGCATGATACACGCATTAGTACAAATATCACCGAAAATGGTCAACGCGCATTAAATACAAAGGTATCCGATGAAGTTGCGACAGTTGTATTAGGGGAGAAAAAGCGATTTATCGGCTCAGCCACTGTTTTAGGAAGCTTACATCAAGCAGCCTATGACCCTATTTTAGATCGTCAAGGAGAAGTTATTGGTGTATGGGCAACCGCCGTCCCTACCGCTCCTTATATAAGCATTGCCACAAAATCCGCACTTGAAAATGTAGTAGCTTCCTTAGTAATTGCTATTCTTATGATTGGTGGTATTAGTTGGTTTTTACAAAAGCAAATTATTAACCCTATTAATATTCTAAGTATGAATGCTAAAGAACTAGCAAAGCTAAATTTAGATGTAAAATTATTAAACCCTAAAGGGAAAGATGAAATCGCTGATTTAGCACATGCCTTTAACGATATGAAAACGCAATTAACCGAAACAATATCAATTGTAGCTAGTAGCGCCAATCAAATTGCTCATTCCTCACACTCATTGGCAGAATCATCACATCAAACAAGCGAGGCTTCTAACCAAATTGCGCTGACAATGAATGATATTGCAGTTGGTACAACGACTCAATCTGACCAAGCGGAGCGTATCGTATCAATGATGCAGAAAACACTTGAGGAAGTAGCAAATAGCTTACAGCAGGCAGAAGTTACTTTAAATAGTGCGATTGAATCAACCCATATCGCCCGCAAAGGAGAAGAAGCCATCAATGAAGCTATTAAACATTTGAATGATGTAACACAAACGGTATCCTATGCAACTGATTCCATTCAAAAGCTAGGGAAACGCTCTGAAGAAATCGGTGGTATCATCACTGTTATTACAGGTATTGCAGAACAAACAAATCTACTAGCACTAAATGCAGCTATCGAAGCTGCACGTGCAGGTGAACAAGGGAAAGGCTTTGCTGTTGTTGCATCGGAGGTACGACAACTAGCGGAGCAATCCAGTATAGCTGCAGGGCAAATTACAAATCTTATTAACGATATTCAAGCTGAAACATCTGTTACAGTAAGAACAATGGAAAGCAATCTCCTAGCTGTAGAGGAGCAAGTAACAATTATTAATAAGGGCGGCAGTGCTTTAAAAGAAATTGTAGAGAAGGTTGTTGAAACCGAAGAAGGCGTTGAACAAATGAAAGTCGCATTTACAAATGTAAACGACAACTCCTTAAGCGTACAACAAGCAATCCAAGATATTTCTCGTATTATCGAGGATTCCGCAGCAGCCACAGAGGAAATTGCTGCTACATCTGAAGAACAATATGCAACCGTTGCAGAAATTACACAAAACTCAGATGAATTATCATCAATTGCTGATAAACTACAACATGAGGTCAATAAATTTAAATTTTAAGTCTTTAGAGCTTACTAGCTCAAAGTTTGAAGAAAAAGAAAATGGAGGCGCTAGAGGATGAATCAGAAGAAAATTGCGATGGATATTGACACAAAGACTGATTATATTTTGATTGCGTTTACTGGTGATTTAGAGTACGGAATGATTGAGGACATAAAAAAAGAGCTTCAAGCGCTTAATTTGAATACTAAGCATGGGTACATTATCGATATGCAAAAAGTAACAAATATCGATAGCACTGGCTTTGGTATGATTGTAAATTTTGCTAAGAAAGTATCTGTAAAAGAAAAGAAAATCGCCATTATTGTTGTCGATGATTTCATTCGCAACCTGTTCGCCATATCACAAGTCGATAAAGTATTCCCGATTGCAAAAAGCGAGGAGCAGGCACGAAAAATGATTAGAGAAGATTGGTTAGGTGAACTTTCACTTAACGACTATTAAACGCCCCATATAGGGTGTATTCCTACCAAATGAGGAATACACCCTATTTTCTTTAGTATTGCAAAAGCATATTAATAAACACAACTAGAATCACAATTGGTACTACCACTAGCATTAATACACGGTATGTCACATAATAGCCTTGTCCCATTTGGCTACCCATCAGCAATTCTTTTCTCACAAACTCTTTCTCCACAATATGGGCAATAAAAATGGCAATTAAGAAATTCCCTAATGGTAGCATTAAATTTGATACTAAAAAATCAGTGACATCAAAAATACTTTTCTCAAAGATTGTTATATTCGCTAACACACTAGAAGAAAGCGCTGCTGGAATCGCTGCTAAAAATACGATGCTACCAAGTAAAATGGTTAATAAAGGACGCGATTTCTGACTATTTTCTATAAATGCCGCTACAATAATTTCATATAAGCTAAATGAAGACGTTAATGTGGCAAATAAAAATAGTAATAAAAACATCGCTAAAAACACTTCGCCAAATGGCATTTGACCAAATGCTGTTGGCAGCACCATAAATAATAGACCCGGTCCTGCTGCAGGCTCTAAATCAAAGGCAAAGACAACAGGGAAAATCGCTAAGCCCGCTAAAAATGATACAAGCACTGTTAGTACCACCACAGACCCCGCTGAATTCGGAAGACTTACATCCTTTTTTAAATAGGAGCTATATGTAACAAGGCAAGAAAACCCAACGGCTAAGCCAAAAAATGATTGCCCTAGCGCCTCTAACAATGCCCTTCCTGTAATATTCGAGAAATCGGGCCATAAAAAGAATTTAATGCCCTCCAATGCACCATCTAATGTCACTGCGCGTACAACAAGCACAATAAACATCATAAATAACAATGGCATCATCCATTTATTCGCTTTCTCAATACCATTTTGTACGCCTAACGAAATAACAAGCACATTTGCTAGCGTAAATAACGCCAGACCTACTAATGTAATCCAAGGCGTTCCAATAATCTTACCAAATAGTTCAGTTGGATCAGTTGCAGGGTCAATAACAGCGCCAGTGATGCCAAGCCCACTATAAATAAAAATCCAACCTCCAACAACACTATAGAACGTTAATAGTAAAAAACAGCCGAGCACGCCCATACGGCCAATCCAAGCCCACCCTGGCTTTGTTGGCGTAATCTTTTTATAGGCGGTTACTGCCTCTGACTGTGTGCCACGCCCTAAAATATACTCAGATAGTAACATCGGTAAGCCAATTAACAATGTAAATAGCACAAAGATTAGAAAAAATGCGCCTCCCCCACTTTGTCCCATTACATATGGCAGCTTCCAAATCGCTCCTAAGCCAATTGCCGCACCCGCTGACGCTAAAATAAACCCTAACTTACTAGACCATTGTCCCTTTTTTTCACTCATCTCTTCAATCTCCTCAAACATGCTAAACTCCCTTTTATTTTACATGAAAATAACAGACGCGCCTAGTTTGCCTTTGAGCTAGCTCTATCCGTCACTTTTGGGATTCTATCCTGCACTTTTTCTATTCTATCCACCAATTAAAAAAACCTCAGGCATATCATATACCCGAGGCTTATTTTCTTTATTTTGTTATATACATTGAACGCTGGCGATCAATCCATTTACGCATTGTTGTAAATAATAATGCCATAATAGCTGTTAATAAAATACCTTTGACAATATTAAATGGCAAAATTCCAGCGATAATCATTTTATAAAGTGAATCACCAACAACTGGTTCCATTCCTAAGAAATATGTGTACATTGGTAAAAATACAGCATAGTTTAAGAAGCTCATTCCTACTGCCATTACAACTGTTCCAGTTGCTAAACCGCCAATTAACCCTAGCATAGATTTAAAGCGATTAAAAATAAAGCTGACCGGTAAAATAAATAAAATACCTGTTGCAAAGTTAGCAATATGTCCTACTGGAACACCAGTTGGCGTACCTGAGAAAATCCAATCTAACACATTTTTAAATAACTCTACTAAAATTCCAGCTACTGGTCCCATTGTGATCGCTGCTAATAATGCAGGCATGTCACTAAAGTCCACTTCCAAAAAGGCTGGGAATGGCGGAATTGGAAAATTAAATAGCATTAATAAAAATGAAATACTGCTCAGCATGCCAATCGTAATAAACGATTGAAGTTTAATGTTTTTCTTCATAGAAAACTCTCTCCTCTTTGCTGATTCAATCTCGCAAGAAGAAAGGTGACGATCTGCGCCTTCATTGTTCGCATGAAAAAACCCTTATGCAGCGGAAGCATAAGGGAGAAAGGCATGACTAATAAACGTCAATATTAACTATTTTTGAACACTTTTAAGAAAAGCATGCTAAAAAAGCGCTCGACCATAGTTAAATAACAATGAATGACGATCGTACCTCCATCTTCTCCCATCCAGACTTTAACTGTCGGCCTTGGAATTACACCAAGTCAGCCATGCAAAACATTTGCACAGGTCGCGGGCTGAAGAGCTTCACATAAACCACTCAAGTTAATAAAAAATATTAACGGTTTACTACTCTATTACCGCCGGTCGGGATTTTCACCCTGCCCCGAAGATGAATCATATTATTTTGTATTACAACTTTACTATAAATAATTATTAGGAAAAAGTAAATAGTTCTGCTCAAAAAAATCCTATTAAATTTGTATGTATTAAAAAATAGAGCACCCTCCATTGTAGAAGGATACTCCACACTTATTTTATTTCTTTGACTCTTCTTCCATATACTGTTTATTTGGTCCTACAGGCTTTGGCAAATAATTTGTTAAATCGAACCCCTCCCAGCTTTCCTGGATAACATTATCCAAACGTAGCTGTTGATTAAAGCTAGCAGCAGTTAACGTCATTGCCTCAATTAATTGTGTAGCACGAACTGCTTCCATTGCTGTTAAATCAAGTGGTGTATCGAATGTAACAATGACACCCTCTGCTTCCTCTTTGACAGTATAAGTAATGTTTTCAGGGATCGCAGGCGTATAGACATCATTATTTTTATTTTTCATTTGTAATAATGCCTCTGTCACTGTTGGGAATGTTTGGCGGAAATCGGGCGATAAATATTCGCCTCCATTTTCATCCTTATATAAATAATAATTATAATGTTTTTCAGTTGTTAAGGACATCGCCAAGCTTGGTTCACCTTCTTGGGAAAACTCATAAGGTGTCCCATCTTCATTTTGAACCTCAACTTCCTTATATTCAGAATCGGAGAATGTATCTTCCAAAGTACCTTTATATTCATTGACAGTAGCTGATGCCACATCATAATTATTTTCCTTTGGTACTACATGGACAAGCTTATCCTCTTCTTCCTTAAGCTTGCCTTTATAAGGATGATAGTCTGTAAAGCCTTTCGCTTCCTCATCAATTTGAGGAGCGTATTTTTCATACATTTGTAGGGTAGAAGGCTTTTCTCCTTCAAAATCAGTTGCTACACGCTCATTTGGAATTACATAGGTCATTGGAACACTTTCTGCGTCACGTCCTGCCAAGCCAATACGGAAAGCGACAGCATCTGTAAGATCATCCTCATAGACAGATGTACGTAAGGATAAAAAGCGCTCATGCTCCTTTACAACATTGGATTCGAGCACATCATTTTGCGTAGAGGCATCTTTTGCATTTGCAGCACTTTCTTCTACAGCGTTACTATCTGCATACTGTGTCGTTGCGACATTGCTAGCCTGGTCTTGCTGTTCAGCCTTATTATTCATCAGCAGTGAGCCTACCAGTATCGTTAACGCAAAAACCGCTGCAACACTCATAAAAATTTGCATTTGACGAAGCTTTGGTCGTGTTGTTGCAGTAGACTGCTCATCCTCTAATGGCTGCTGTATAGCTTCTTGAAGGTGAGCATTATCTTGCAAGCGGGCATCCGCCAATAACCGATTTAATATATCCTCTTTAGAACGGTGGTCAGAAAGCTTAGGGGCATTGTGTAATACATGTTCAAGGTGCTCATCATCAAATTGCTTGTGCGTCATTGCCGTTTCGCCTCCTGTTCTTTAATCGGCTGTAGCTGTTGTCTTAAAAACTTAATGGCACGATGCTGCGTTGTTTTTACCTTTGCTTCTGTCCAACCTAAGATTTGTGCAGTTTCTGCAATTGATAAATCTTGAAAATAGCGCATAATAATCACCATTTTTTGATCGCCAGTGCATTTTTCTAGCGCTGACTCTATCTGTAAAAACTCATCACTGGCTTGTAGCATATCCTCCGGTGATGGTGTGGTTGAATGGAGTTGTTCCGTTTCCCAGTCAAAGAAATCAAGTGAATGCTTCTGGCGTACGGCTTGCTTTCGGAAATGGTCAATGGCAACATTTTTTGCAATGGCAAAAAGCCACGTTTTCTCACTACTATTGCCCGCAAATTGGTCGTATGAGCGCAATACCCGCACATAAACTTCATGCGCCAAATCTTCAGCAAGTGTACGGTTTTTTACTAAGTATATTAGAAATTGGAACACGTCTTGATGATATGCATCGTATAGTCGATGGAACACGGAGTCATTCAAAGCACTCCACCCCCGTTCTATAATATTTGTCGTCTTACATTCATAGAAGTTACAGCCAATTCATAACAATCGCTGTTATTATTCGAACGGTAAATAAAACGTAAAGGTTGTGCCTTCTTTCAGCACGCTGTCTACCATAATATTGCCAGAATGTGCCTTGACAATATTTCGAGCAATGGCTAAGCCAAGCCCTGTACCACCTTTAGAGCGAGTACGTGCCTTATCCGCCTTATAAAATCGTTCAAAAACATAAGGTAAATCTTCCTGAGGTATGCCATGCCCTGTATCCTGCACAGAAATTTTTGCAAAGGTTGGCTCCTGCTCTACTTTTACAGTAACTGCTCCTTCATCTGTATGTCGAAGTGCATTATCCACTAAGTTTGTTAGCACTTGTTCAATACGGTCCTCATCTATACTAATCATGGCATCATCATTAAATTCACTATCAAAAATCAAACGAACATGCTTTTCCTTTGCTACCTGTGCAAATTTTTGTGTAATCCGTTCGAATGTAGAATTAATAGGTAATTCATCTTTATACAGCGTCATATGTCCTGATTCCATACGTGCTAAATCTAATAAATCGGTCACAAGACGTCCCATTCGTTTTGATTCATCATAAATAATTTTTGTAATTTCATTGCGCTCTTCCTGATCTTGAATAAAATCATCATCCATTAATGCTTCTGAATAGCCTTGAAGCATAGCAATAGGTGTACGCAGCTCATGCGAAACATTGGCAATAAAATCTGAGCGCAGCTTTTCTAAGCGATGTTGCTCTGTCATATCACGAATAACAGCGACAGCTCCGCGTATTATTTCACCGCTATAAAGAGGGCTAATCGTAAATGTGTAATAGTTACCGTCCATTTCAATTTCCTCTTCTAGCTTATCCTCAAACATTAACACATGGTCAAGCATATGATAAAGCTCAGGTGGAATCGGTTTTGCGCTTTGTGAGCCTTTATTGACAAACCACTTTTGCATTAAACGCTCTGCTGGTGGGTTGCTTAGCAGAATTGTACGGTCACGATTAAAGGTAATGACTGCATCTGTCATCGATGTTAAAATATTCGATAATTGTTCATTTTCCTGATTAATAACCTCTAAATTATGCTTTAATTGACGCCCCATTTGATTGAAGGCAACTGCAAGCTGACCAATTTCATCATTCTGGGCTGTTGGCATTTTCGCCTCAAAATTCCCCTTAGCAATTTCAAATGCTAGCTCTCGCATTTTTCTAAGCGGTGAGGTAATACGTGAGGATAGGAAAAATGCAAAAAATGTCGTTAAAACAAATGCAATAAAAGCAGCTAAAAAGACAATTTTCGTTGTTTCTTTGGATGTTTTATGTAATGCATCTGGGCTTTGATAAATAAAAACAGCACCATGTACAGCATTCTCCACATTTAATGGAAAGCCAAGCACAACATAGGATTCCATTTTTTCTTGATCAGTAGAGGATGGCATCATCATTTCCTTGATAATCGGTTTATCTGATTGGAAAATTTCATGAAATGATCGATTCGCTAAAATTGTATCTTGTATTTCTTTTTTATTGACGCCCTCCTGCATCGCGAACGATACCTCATTATCACGAATAGCAATAAGCGCATTTGTTCCTGTTGGCAAAATATCCTTTAGCAATGCTGAGGTAGATTCGGTCGTTTCATTATCATCTACAATACTTGCGACAGTTGCAGCCGTTTGACGTAAAGACATTTCCGCTTGCTGCATATGATAATTTTGAAGAAATTCAAGCATTAATACCGTGAAAACAAATAATACAAATGAAACGAGAAGCAATATGGTTACCCATAGCTTCCCGACAACACTATTCCATATTCTATTCATTGACAACCTCAAACTTGTAGCCAACGCCCCAAACCGTCACAATCATCTTGGCAGCGTTTTCTGACACACGATTAAGCTTTTCACGTAAGCGTTTAACATGCGTGTCGACTGTACGTAAGTCCCCAAAGAAATCATAATGCCAAACCTCTTTTAGTAATTGTTCACGGTCAAATACTTTGTCTGGCGATTTTGCTAAGAAGTATAGTAATTCATATTCCTTTGGTGTTAAATTCACCTCAATGCCCTCTGCTGTGACACGATGTGCATCATGGTCAATCATTAGATGCTGGAACACCACTAAATCCTTTGAGGAAGATGCATTTGTCGTTGGTGAAAAAGCTTGTGAGCGGCGTAAAATAGCCTTCACGCGTAACACAACCTCACGAGGACTAAATGGTTTTACAATATAATCATCTGCGCCAAGCTCAAAGCCTTGTACACGATTCGCTTCCTCACCTTTTGCAGTTAATAAAATAATCGGCGTTGTTGCTCGTTCTCGAATTTCCGCACACACTTCCAGCCCATCTTTTTCAGGCATCATAATATCAAGTAAAATACAGTGATACTCTTTTTCTAAAGATTTTTCGATCGCTTGTTCACCATTTTCTGCCTCGTCAACAAGGTATCCTTCTCGCTCTAAATACATTTTTAATAAGCGGCGAATACGATCCTCGTCGTCTACTACTAATACTGAAATATTTTCTGACACTTTCACGATCCCTCTCTTCTAATCTTTCTCTATCTTCTATTGTACATGGTGTGACACATATTGAAAAGAAAAGAAAGCCTTTTCGCTGTCGCGAAAAGGCTTATTATGTCACAAATTATGCGTAGGAGTGTAAACCTGCAAGAATTAAGTTCACAGCAATTAGGTTAAATAAAATAATACCGAAACCAATTAATGCTAGCCAAGCAGATTTTCGACCTTCCCAGCCTTTTGATAGACGTAAATGTAGGAACGCCGCATAAAATAACCATGTAATAAGTGCCCATACCTCTTTTGGGTCCCATCCCCAGAAACGACTCCAAGCAATTTGTGCCCAGATCATCGCAAAGATTAAAGCACCTAGAGAGAATAATGGGAAGCCAATAAGCACTGAACGATAGCCGATTTCATCAAGTAATTGTAAATTTACGCGCTTCACAAATGGTTGGAAAATGGCACTAATACGACGACGTGCGATTAAGCGAATCAATCCATATAAAATAGAACCTACGATTAATGACCAAACAACCGTTGTTAATTTTTTCGCATTAATAAGTGCTGGCATTTCAACGATAGGTGACATACCATGCTCTTCAATTGCTTCATATTCATGCATCCCAAAAATTGGCGGCATATTATAGGTGATTTTATGGGATGCACCCTCTTTATCAACATATGTGTAGCTAGATTCATAATCCATTGCATTAAATGTAGTCGTTACAATTACAAAGCCAATCACTACAACAAGTGTATACATTACCGCCTCTAACCAAAAACGCTCTTTCGAAGGCTTTTTAACATCTACTACTTTTAATAAATAGATAAGCCCTGCCACAGCACTGATCGCTAAAATAGACTGCCCTAATGCTGCTGTAATAACGTGAATCGTTAACCAATGACTTTGTAATGAAGGCACTAATGGACTTACTTCTTTTGGGAACATTGCTGCATAGGCAATAATTAATAGCGCTATTGGCAATGCAACTAGTCCAAGTGCTGTTACACGATAAATAAAGTAAATTAAAATAAATGCACCAATAATAAACATACCAAAGGCAGTTGTAAACTCAAACATATTACTTACTGGTGCATGGCCTGTATAAATCCAACGGGTAATAAAATAGCCAAGCTGTGATAAGAACCCAATAATGGTTGCGCCAATAGCAAGCTTGCCCCATTTGCCAGTGTTCTTACCAGTAGCGTTCGCTTGTTTAATGGACCCACCAAATAGCAATGTTGCAATTAAATAAGCAACGAATGCTATATATAATAGGTTACCACTTATATCAATCAAACTCATCAGGTGTTGTCACCTTCCTTTTCTTTAATACCACTATTTGCGGACTCTTCGCTATCCTCATCATTTTCTAATTGATCTTTATATGACGGCAATGCAGCAAATGCTGTCACAGCATCTAAGTCCTTTTTCATGCTAAACATGTTTTTATTAACATGGGCAGCCATTAATACACGACCATCTGGTTCCACTTGAAGCCATAAACGACGATGATTCCAGTATGATCCAATAGCTACACCAAGCATAAAGATCACACCACCAACAAATAAAATAGGAATTGTTCGATCTTTACGTACCGTAATACCTGACATATCACGCATTTCTGCTCCAGCAAATTTCATGCGATATTGATTTTCACCAAGTGGCTCTAAAGGTGGCTGCATAATTTCAACAAAGCTTACTTCACCCTCTGGCGTTTCAGGTGTTGTCATTTTAAATAAAAATGCTGGATTATTTGGCACAGACGTTTTTGTTCGTGGCTCACCATTCTCAAAGCCATCAAAATCTGGCGTATAAACAAGAATCTGCACAGAAGAGCCGTTGCCTAAATCATATTCTTTTTTAGGATTTGTTAAATCAATTTCTATTCTACCAAGTGATTCTTCTGTTGTTTTATGCACTAATTCAAAATTCATTTGCTTTAATTCATTCAAACGATAATCCATTTGATAAAGAGCATAGCCATCTTCCTTTAAAGGATGATTGACGCGAATCGAATAGTCTTTCACTTTTTCTAAGTTTTCCGTATCGCCCGGTAATGCATCTTTTGGCTGCTTGTACAGCGTAACATCTGTTTGGAAGTTTTTCGCTACAACATTTACATTTTGTTTAACCTGTTCTCCTTGCGGCTCATCATCATGCGTTTCTAAAATAAAATCACGATTTTCAATAAAATAGCCATCCATTCCAGTAATCGCACGTGTTTCACCTTCGCGCACCCAGATGGATTCATCCACATAGAAACCAGGGACAAGACGTAGCATGACCCCGCCTAAAAAGATAATAAGGCCGACATGGTTTATGTACGGACCGTAACGAGAAAAACGTCCTTTCTCAGCTAAGAGAGCGCTACCATCTCGACGAACAGAGTATTTCATCTCCGACATTTTTTGCGCCACTTTATTAAGCGTTTCTTCTGCATCTGCTGTTACCTGCCCTTCGGCAACAATGCGCTGACGCTTCATAAAGCTTTCATGTCTTTTCACACGTTGATTCTTTAATGATTTATGAAGCGGTATGCCTCGGTCAAGACTTGCTACAATAATTGATACAGCTAGCATACCAACTAGAATTTGGAACCACCATGAGCTATATAAATCGGCAAGCCCTAATGTGTAATAAATTTTACCAAATACACCATATACCTCTTCGTAATAAGCACCTTTCTCCATATCAGACGCTTTTACGTAAAACTCTTGTGGTAGCATCGTTCCGATTGAAGCAGCAATTAATGTGATAATAATTAAGGTTATCCCTACTTTAACACTTGAAAAGAAATTCCAAATTTTATCAACAATTGATTTGTTATACGTTTTTGAACGAATCGCCATACCGTCATAGCGCATATCGACAACTTTATTTTGCTGTTCTTCTTCTGTTAAGGGACGACCACATTTTTCACAGAGCTTCGTGCCATATGGATTACTGTGACCACAAGCACAAATGATTTTTTCCATTGTCATTTACTCCTTACTTTGGTTTCACTGATTCCATGAACGAAGCAATATTCTCCTCTGTCATTTCACCTGTAATAATTTTTGCAACTTTACCATCTGGATCAATTAATACAGTAGCAGGTAATTGCCCAACATTGTATGCAGTCATTACACTTTTTGTTTTATCAATCACGACTGGGAATGATAATTTATGGCGATCTACAAAGTTTTGCACTTCAAAATCTGTTTGTGCAATATTGACTGCTAATGTTTGAACACCGTTATCTTTATACACTTGATATTGGTTGTCCATCGCAGGCATTTCTTTTTCACAAGGCTTACACCAAGTTCCCCAGAAGTTTAAAAATACTCCTTGTCCTTTATAATCCGACAATTTATGCTTCTCACCGTTTAAATCCACTAATGTGAAATCTGGCGCTTCAGAGCCAACCTTCACTAATTCTACTTTTTCTTTTGTTGCTGTTCCATAAACCGTGTACCCAATAGCTAATGCTAAAACTGTTAAAATAACCGTGCGTAGTACAAGGCGTTTTTTCTTTTTTTCCAAGCTACTAAACCTCCTATTGCCTATTTTCAATAAAGACGTTATCGAACTTTTTTATTTTATATACGTCTTTATACACGCTAAAGCGCTAGCGTCAGGTACATCCGCCAAGGCTTTTATCTTGGTTCAATGGGCGTTTAGACACCCTCTGAACAGAGATACAAAAAAATTGCTGAACCAAGATAAAATAGGATGTAATGTAAATGTACTATTCCCACTTAATTATAGCAAAATGCTATAAAAACACTTAGCGATTATTTATGAATGATTTATGAACGTTTTCACCACAAAGAAGGTGAAAACTTCACAGTATCCTCACATTCTATTGGCAATGTTCGCTTAATCAAGCTTTCCTGTTTCAGCTAATACGCGCAGTTGTTTCACCTCATGCTTTGTTAGCTCTCGATATTCACCTGGTGCAAGACCGTATAAATCTAAAAATGCAAAACGCTCACGTTTTAACTTGACAACAGGCGTACCAATTGCCTCAAACATACGACGAACTTGTCGATTTCGTCCTTCATGAATGGTAATTTCACAAATAGCCTTGCCAGCTTTTTCATCAAAAGATGTCATACTCACTTTGGCTGGCGCTGTCTTGCCATCCTCTAATTTAATGCCTCGTTGAAGCTTTTTTAGCCCTTCAATCGTTGGCACACCTTTCACACGCGCAATATATGTTTTATCAATTTTAAACTTTGGATGTGTCAGCATATAAGAAAATTCACCATCATTCGTCAATAGCAATAAGCCCGATGTATCGTAGTCAAGACGACCAACTGGGAAAATACGTTGCGGAATATGGCGGAATAAATCTGTGACAGTTTTGCGTCCCTTATCATCTGTTACCGCTGAAATTGTTCCGCGCGGTTTATATAGTAAGTAATAAACCTTATCCTCTTTTTCAAGCTTTACGCCTTCCACTTCAATTGTGTCCGAATTCGATACCTTTGTGCCTAGCTCACGCACTACTACACCGTTAACCTTTACCTTCCCCTCTACAATTAATTGCTCTGCTTTTCGCCTTGAAGCAACACCTGCATAGGCAATAACCTTTTGTAATCTTTCCATTTTTTCACCTCTAGTTTTCTTTCACATTCATCCTATTAATAGTTCATCTCGTTCAAATGAATCGGAATATGATTCCCGCTAATCTGTGAAAATTATGTCATACTTTCGGGCATTATTAAAGAAAAACAAATTTCATATTTGTTTTTTAGAGTATTCGCAATACTTTTTTATTCATAAATTCACGATAACTTCCCATTTAGTATGTGCCTTTTTCTAACAAGTGAATCGTTTTCATGTTAGCTATTGCAGACATAAAAAAATCAGCGTACCGTTTTTAACGATCCGCTGATTCAACCTTTACTGGTATTGCATAAATACGCTCTTCTCCTAAGAAGATAGATAATACGGCTTCTTGGCGCTTTCTTGACACATGTAAAACTTGCCGTACCTTTTCTTTTTCTTCTTTATTTAATTGTAAACGAATTGGCTGCTCTAAACGAATTGCTACTTTTTTATTAACGTTATATTTGCCCTTTTTGACAACTGTTTCAAGGCTATAATCTTGCCAAACTTTATTGGCTAGTCCCCGATGGACATTCCAATCATCTGATTCATTTAATGTTACGACAATACATATTTGACCGTCCTTTTGAAAGGCTGTTGCGAGCGTGCGTCCTGCAACCTTTGTAAAGCCTGTTTTGCCAGCAAAGGCCATACCTGTAGCCGACTTTAAAGAGCTGACGGGCTGCTCCGCTTCATCTTCCTTCTCTGCAACTGCTCCTGAGCCTTCTCTTAATAAGCGATGTTTATTTTCCCACAGCATACCATTGACCGTATCTGCACGATAAAGCACTGTCGAGGCTATTTTTTCAAAGGTTTTATTTTGCAAAGCAATTCTTAACATCTCTGCGGTATCTCTTGCTGAGGATAAATGCTCATCATGGTGTAAACCAGAAGGATTCATAAAAACGGTATTCGTTAGCCCTGCAATCACTGCTCTTTCATTCATTAATTTTACAAAGCCCTCCACAGAGCCTCCTACATGCTCTGCCAAAGCAGTTGCAGCATCATTGCCTGAGCGCAGCATTAAACCATATAACAGTGTTTCCACTGTGACTGTTTCACCAGCCTGTAAATAGATAGAGCTTCCTTCAGCCATGGCAGCCTTTGGCGATATTACAACCTCATCCTGTAGATTGCTATTTTCAATGACGACAAGTGCTGTCCAGATTTTGGTTAAGCTTGCAATAGGCAGCCGTGCATCGCTATTGGATGCTAGCAAGACACGCCCTGTATCTCCATCTAACACAGCATAGCCGCTTCCTCCTCTTGCCAAGCTAGTTTGCGGCAGTATTACCATTAACACAAGGGTCATAATAATCATTAAACGAACAAACCGAAGCAACGAGCCACTCCTTATTTACTAAGATTAGATAGATGATGCCAATTATTTTGCATCGCTAAATGTTTCTTGGAATTTCGTCATAAATAAATCTGTTTCTTGCTCTGCGTCAGCAAATTCCTCCTCAGGTAAAGGCGGCATTTCCTCTAAGCTATTTAAACCAAAGTAATGTAAAAACTCTTTTGTTGTACCATACAGAATAGCACGTCCAGTTCCCTCTGAACGCCCAACCTCTTTAATAAGACCTCGTGACACTAATGTTTGAATTGGTCGCTCACATTTGACACCGCGTAAATCTTCAATTGCCACACGGGTAATGGGCTGTTTATAGGCAACGATTGCCAATACCTCAAGTGAGGCTTGGGATAATGATTGGGCAGTTGGATTTTCTACTAACCGTTGAATTGTATCCGCAAACTCTAATTTTGTAATAAGCTGATATACCCCTGCTATTTCTTTTACTGTAATGCCTCTTGTTAAATCCTCTTCGTATGCTTTTTTTAATGCAGCTACTGCCTGTGTAATAGCTTCCTCTTGTTCTCCTAAAAGCTGTGATAATTGTTTAATTGTTAAGCCATCATCGCCAACAACAAATAATAAAGCTTCAATTTTACTCTGTAACATCAATGTTTTCGTCATCTTCCCATTCCTCCTTCTGTAAGGTAACTGTTAAATCTTCAAAGTTACCAGCTTGCTCTACGATGACGACCTGACGTTTCATTAGTTCAAGAAGTGATACAAACGTCAGAATAAGTGTTGGTTTATCTTCATAGGGAAAAAGCTCGAAAAATGATGCACGTCCACCTGTTAACCGTAAAGAATCGACAACGGAACGCATTTGATCTTTGACAGAACGTTCCTGCCTCGCTACGGTTGTTTTCAGCGGCTTCTTTAATTTTTTTCGGCGCATTAATTTTTGAAATGCACCAAGCATATCATAAATATTCACGTTTAAATCAAACAAAGCCATTTGTTCATCTGAGGCTAAGCCTGTTAAATCAGCTGGTGGCCTTGTAAATACTTGCGCTCTATCTGTTTCAAGCTCCTGTAATTGATGGGCTGCTTCCTTATATTTTTTATATTCAATTAATCGTTGGACAAGTTCCTCACGCGGGTCCGGCTCGTCAACTTCTAACTCGGCATCCTCCATTTCGCCCTCATGAATCGGCAATAGCATACGGCTTTTAATGGCCAATAAAGTTGCTGCCATTACTAAATATTCACTTGCTTCATTTAATTCCAAAACTTGCATAGCATGTATATGGTCAATATATTGTTGTGTAATTTCAGCCATTGGAATATCATAGATATCAATTTCCAATCTGTGAATTAAATGCAATAATAAATCAAGAGGCCCTGAAAAGGCATCTAATTTTACTTCATAAGACATGATTTTACCACCCTGAGATTTTCTGTTCTTTTAGTATAGTGGAAAGGAGTTTAAAATGCATCCACAGCATCATACTTTATTTATTGATTACTGTGCCTATTTCAATGGCAATCACGATTTTTTTGAGTGCCATGAGGTGCTAGAGGAATACTGGAAGGAAATTGCTCCCGGTGATAAAATGCATCCTCTTGTCGGCTATGTCCAGCTTGCAACAGGCTTCTATCATTGGCGACGTGGAAATCATACTGGTGCAAAACGAATTTTAACAAAGGCACTCGTGAATTTTCAGCATAATAAAGGGCATATTTTTTTCCATGAAGTTGACTATCAGCAGCTCATCACACAGGTAGCTAAGACGATTTCCGCTATTACGATGGGGCAATCCTTTCAAGCATTCCAGCTACCGCTGTCACCTAGCTTACAACAATTAGCGGTTGCACGTATACAACAGTTGCCCTCAACAAACTCAAACTATCTTCTTCATAAACATATGCTACGAGATCGTTCACATATTCTTGCAGAGCGACAAGAAAGCAAACAAAGAAAAAGCAGACGCACTTAGTCGTCTGCTTTTTCATCTATACAATTGATACACTTTTGCACAAATGTACGTGTTTCATCTGTTGCACGCACGCTTTTATATCGGCCAAGCTCAGCCACTTCCTGAAGCATTTCTTTCGCAACGCCCTCGCCCCGATAAGAAGGGACAACGGATACATGTTGGATAGTAGCATTGTTCTCTTCATCTGTGACAAGCCCAACAATACCAATATATTCCTCATCCTTTTTCCATAAATATAAAACCCAATGATCATCATTTTCATAAGAGTGGATTGTTTCTGTAAGCTTTTTTACGTCTTTTTCGTTAGGCATAAACGAAAGTAGCCCCATCGCTATTTTCTCTAACGCTTTTTTATATCGAATTAACATATTTGTCTATTCCCTCTTTTTCTAGCTGTACATAATCTTTGACTATCCTACACGATTTGTACTTTTACCGCAAGCCAATTTCTGTCTTACGAACCAGGTCCGAGAATACCTTTAGACGCCAACACCCAATAGACAACGCCCCACAATAAAATAAAAACTGAAATGGACGCTAATAGTACCCATTTATTCTTTCTCAAATTTACTCACCCTTTTTTAACGTTAGCGGGAGATCGTTTTGCACAATATCTTCATAACTTTCACGGCGAACTGCTAGTTGATGCTGTCCATCTTCTACAAAGACAATAGCAGGTCGTGGCACACGATTATAGTTGCTAGCCATTGAGTAGCCATATGCACCTGTACAGAAAATCGCTAAAACATCGCCTGATGCTGCCTCCTGTAGCTTCGCATCAATAATTAATTTATCGCCAGATTCACATAACTTACCAGCAATTGTATAGATTTCGTCTTTCGATGCATTGGCTTTATTGGCAATAACCGCCTCATACTTCGCATCGTATAGTGCTGGGCGAATATTATCGCTCATACCACCATCAACAGCAATATATTTTCGTACATCTGGCACTGTTTTCTGTGAACCGATTGTGTAAAGAGATGTACCTGCATCACCAACAAGTGATCGACCTGGTTCAATCCAAATTTCTGGCATTGTCAGTCCAAGTACCGTTGCTTTATTTTTTACAACTGTAATCATATCCTCAACATATACTTGTGGTTCAAGCGGTGCATCTTCTTCAGTATAACGAATACCAAAGCCCCCACCTAAGTTTAACACAGTACATGTAAATTCGTGAGCCTTATGCCAATCAGAAATTTTATCAATTAATTTTTCTCCCGCTAATGCAAAGCCAGCCGTGTCAAAAATTTGTGAGCCAATATGACAATGTAAGCCTAGTAGCTCTAGAAATTCATGGTTGAATGTTTGTTGGAAAGCCTCATCTGCTTGCCCATTGTTTAAATCAAAGCCAAACTTAGAATCTGCTTGACCTGTTGTAATAAAATCATGTGTATGTGCTTCAACACCCGGCGTCACACGTAGTAAAATACGCATTTTTTGTTGACGACGCTCTGAAATTTCTTTTAAAAGCTCTATTTCATAGAAATTATCAACAACAATACAACCAATATTAGCATCAAAAGCTTGCTCTAGTTCAGCAATGCTTTTATTATTACCATGGAAATGAATGCGTTCAACTGGGAAGCCTGCCTTTAATGCTGTAAATAGCTCCCCGCCTGATACAACATCCAATGATAAATTTTCTTCTGCTGCTAATTGGTATACTGCTACACATGCAAATGCCTTTGAAGCATAAGCTACCTCTGCTTTTACGCCTAGCTTGTTAAATGTATCAATAAAGCTGCGTGCACGTTTACGAATAAGTGCTGTATCATACACAAATAATGGTGTACCATACTCTTTTGCAAGCTCTAGTGTATCTACCTGTCCAATTGTTAAATGACCCTCTTCAGAAATCGCTTGTGTTCCATATAAATGCATATGCATCTCTCCTTTTTCATGTCGTGCCACTTTGTTATTTTTACAATGAAATCAATGGATTCATATGAATAACAATAATTTTTGCAAAAATCACAAAATACTATACGTGAACTTTATCACATGAAAAAAACGAGCGCAACGGCTTCTATGATCTTTTTCGCTGCTTGGAAGCGACTACATAAGGTCTTAATGCGTCCTCCGTCATTGGGAAACGAATGAGCACACGTAACATCGCTTTTGGGAAAAATGGCACAAGCGGCCATAAATAGGGAGCCTGCATTGGTCGCAATGAACATAAATACGTAAACAATAAAAAGAGCCCGATAAATAATCCATTGACACCCCAAATACCTGTCATAAGTAAGAGCAGCAGTCTAAAAATTTTAATGGAAATACTGAGCTCATAAGATGGAATAATAAAGATTAAAATCGCTGCAACAGCGGTATATAACACAACCTCTGCTGAAAATAAGCCGACATCAATAGCAATTTGCCCAATAATAACCCCTGCAACTAAGCCCATTGCTGTTGATAATGGTGATGGTGTATGAATGGCAGCCATCCTTAAAAATTCAATCCCTATATCGGCGATCAGTATTTGCAATAATAACGGAACATGTGATTTCTCCTCCGCTCCTAAAAAGGAGAGGGCATCAGGCAGCAATGATTCATTTGTTACAAACATATACCATAGCGGCAATAATAGCAGTCCCATAATAGAGCCAAAGTAGCGCATAAAACGTACAAACGTTCCTACAGTGGGTGCTTGTCTATATTCCTCTGCATGCTGTAATAAATGAAAAATTGTTGCAGGGACAAGAATAACAGATGGCGAAGTATCGACTATAATCGCGATATGCCCCTCAAGTAAATGAGCCGCTGCAATATCAGGACGCTCTGTATAGCGCACAAATGGTACGGGATGAAACTTTTGTTTAAAAAGCCATTCTTCTAGTGATTTATCCGCCATTGTCAAACCATCATGATGAATCTGTTCAAGACGCTGTCGTAATTTTTCAAGCATATCT
The DNA here is from genome assembly GCF_044760715.1 of Lysinibacillus sp. NPDC098008. Classification (NCBI taxonomy): domain Bacteria; kingdom Bacillati; phylum Bacillota; class Bacilli; order Caryophanales; family Bacillaceae; genus Lysinibacillus; species Lysinibacillus sp. NPDC098008. The sequence continues at coordinate 31,339 of NZ_JBIWBA010000003.1, read as the reverse complement.
TCATTAGCAATATCCTTCATATATGCGATGGCAACATCCGTTTGACCAATTTTGGATATTTTATGTAGCTCGAATCGTAAATTACTATTGCGAATTCGTCTACGTATTAAAGCTGTATTTTGAGAAATGCCTTCTGTAAAACCATCCCTCGAACCACGTATAACCTTTTCATTATCAGGCTCCTCTGGGGAACGCCCTGGATAGTCCCTTAGCTCAGCAACGTAACAATAGCCACTTTTTGTAATAAAGGTTACTTGTCCACTTAAAATCGCTAATAAATATGCTTTGCGTTCAGTTTCCTCTGAGCGACCATGAAAATTAAAATAGGACTCAAAATACGTCTTTTCATCCTCTACATCAATTTCATAATCCTCATCTGGCAGCATACTAGAGAGTAATTGTGTTAACGTTTCACTATCCACAAGCCCACTAATATATGCACAAAGAACAGGCAAATCTTTGACAAATAAGTGTTTGATGCCAACGTCAAACGATTCGCCGTCCCCAAACTGCTCTTTTAAAAACTCTTCGGCTTCTTCTAAGCTGTTAAATAATTTATTTGTCATGCTGTCACCATTTTCTTAGATGTCTTTGTTTACTGCTTCTTGCTCCACCGTGGCACTTGTTGCCATCCAGCTTTTTAGCTGTGCAAGAATTTTTTTCTCTAATCGTGAAACTTGCACCTGTGATATCCCAAGCCTATTGGCAATTTCCGTTTGTGTACAATCTGAAAAATAACGTAAATAAATAATAGACTGCTCTCTTGGTTCAAGTCTTGTCAGCACTTCTTTTAACGGAATATAGTCAAAGGGTTGCTCAGATTTTTCATCCTTCATTTGATCCATTAAGGTAATGGAATCCCCTTCGCTTTCATATAATTGCTCATGTAAAGAGGCAGGATCCCTTAACGCATCTGAAGCTGTCACAATTTCCTCAGCTGTCACGTCGAGCACTTGCGCCAACTCTTGAATGGTTGGTGGATGCTCATTTTTTTTAATAAATTCATCTGTAGCATGTCGGATTTTAAAGTTCAGCTCACGAATAGAGCGACTAACCTTCACCATACCGTCATCCCTTAAAAAGCGTTGAATCTCACCAATAATCATTGGCACTGCATAGGTAGAAAATTTTACATCATAGGTTAAATCAAATTTATCGACAGATTTCATAAGCCCTATGCAGCCAATCTGAAATAAATCCTCAAGCTCAACACCTCTTGTTGTAAAACGTTGAACAATGGACCACACAAGCCTCGTATTCCCTTCTACCATTCGTTTACGAGCCTCATGATCGCCCTGTTGTGCGCGTGCAATTAAATCACGCATTTCCTCCTGCGACAATAGCTTATCGGACGACTGTTCTAACGGCTTCACGATGCTACCCTCACATTACCGCTGTGCGCACTGTGTGAAATTTCTTCGTAAACGTTACAGTTGTTCCTTCTTGCCATTTAGAGATAACTGTCAACTGATCCGAGAAGCTATCCATAATGGTAAAGCCCATTCCTGAACGCTCCATCATACTTTTCGTTGTAAATAACGGCTCCATCGCTCGACTAACATCCTCAATCCCAACGCCTTTATCCATCACAGACACTGTAACAATATCATTCTCACGTTTTGCATGAACCGTCACAACACCTTTGCCATTCTCTTCATAGCCATGAATAATGGCATTGGAAACAGCTTCTGAAACAACTGTTTTAAATTCAGATAGCTCATCAATAGTTGGGTCTAATTGTGCAATAAAGCCTGTCACAGCTACACGTGCTAAAGCTTCATTTTCACTTAGTGCTAAAAAAGTTAATGTCATTTCGTTATCCATTTACAATCCCCCTTACTCGATCAATCGCTTGTTCTTCTGTTCCATCCATCATCCATGGGCCTAGTCCTGAAAATTGAAACACCTTTCGCATGGTTGGCGATGGATTCAATAAAATCGTTCGCCCAGCAACTGCCTCTAACTCACGCATTCGTCCAAGCACTAAGCCAACACCCGAGCTATCCATAAAGGACAACCCTTCTAAATTCCAAATAATTGTTGTCACAGTGCCCTGAAAAATGGCTGCTGAAATTTTCGCTCGAATTTGCTCTACTGCATGATGGTCGAGCTCCCCAAATAAACGTATAACAACTGTTTCCCTTGTCACCATCTCTAATTGAAAATGCATGAACATCGCCTCCTCCTTCGTGCAATTCCACATGCAACGTGGTGAATCCTTGCGCCTGACAGAACTAGTGCAAAGTCTTCCGAAATAGTGTCAAATCGACATACTTATAGCTTTTTAGGTTTATATGCAGTATGGGATAAAGTAGCATTTTCTAAACGCGCTTCATGCATTAAAGCTGCTAAATTTCCTTGCATCGTGGTATTCTATCCGTCACTTTCAACATTCTATCCAATAAAAAAGCGAGGGCGCTTTTAACATGAGCGTCCTCGCTAAATATTGCTATGCAATTGTATAAGCTTTTTGCACTTTACTTACAGTTTCATCATCAATTGGATTGTTTGAATATAAATAAGCGATTGTATCACCGCTGGTAATAGGATCACCTTTTTTCGCGATCAATTGAATGCCTGCATCGTAATCAAGTGCTGATTCCTTTGTTACACGTCCCGCACCTAGGCTAACACTTGCTTCTCCAATTAATAACGCATTAATGGTTTCCACCGTACCTGCTGCTGATGCTGTTACCGCTGCTTTATAAGCCGTGTCCTTTTGTACGATGTCAGCGATTACGCCACCTTGAGCCACAATAAATTCTTCAAATTTTGCGGCTGCAGAACCATCTGCTAACACGCGCTTAACTGCTGCTGTAGCTTCTGCCTCATCCACTCCAGCGGCCACTTGATACATTAAGGAGGCAATCACAACACATTCATCCAGCAAATCTTCATGTGTTTCTTCCATACGTCCATTTAATAAAGCATAGGCCTCCACTACTTCAAGCTTATTGCCAATCATTTTCCCTAGTGGATTATCCATATCACTAATATGGGCAACGACTTTACGGCCAAGCTTTTCCCCGATAGCTGTCATTGTATCTGCTAAAAGCTGTGCATCCTGCCCTGTTTTCATAAATGCACCTGAGCCACATTTAACATCTAGTACAATGCCATCAGCTCCACTGGCGATTTTTTTACTCATAATGGATGCCGCAATTAATGGAATGGAGTCAACAGTACCTGTTACATCACGCAATGCATATAATTTTTTGTCGGCTGGCACAAGATTACCTGTTTGTCCAGCAACCGCAATTTTATGCTTATTGACATTATCAATAAATTCTTGTGATGAAAGCTCTGTTTTCAAGCCTTCAATCGACTCTAGCTTATCAATTGTTCCACCTGTAATGCCTAACCCTTTCCCACTAAATTTAGCTACTGGAATTCCTAAGGCAGCAATAATTGGTGTAACGATTAGTGTCACTTTATCACCGACACCACCTGTTGAATGTTTATCAATTTTAAAGCCTTCAATCGACGATAAATCAATGACATCACCTGATTCAATCATTGCCTTTGTTAAATAAAATGTTTCATCATCAGACATGCCTAATAAACGGATTGCCATTAAAAGCGAGCTTACTTGATAATCTGGAATTGAACCTGTAGTATAGCCTTCAACAAAATACTGAATTTCAGCTTGAGATAGCTCTAATCCTTGTTTTTTCTTTTCAAACAACTGTAGCATATTCATTGGGAAATCCTCCTTATTTTAAATCGCCTAAGAAACTTGTGCCGAATGGTGGTGCCTCCACTTGGAAGTTTTCAGCAATCGTGGCTGCAATATCTGCAAAAGTTTCACGAAGTGCAAGCTCAGCTCCACCATTAAAACGTGGAGAGTAAACAATTAACGGTACATATTCACGTGTGTGATCTGTGCCGTGGAAGGTTGGGTCATTGCCATGGTCTGCTGTAATCATCAATAAATCATCCTCTGACATTGCCTCGATAATTTCTGGTAAACGTGCATCAAACTCCTGCAATGCCTGTCCATAGCCTAATGGATCACGGCGATGACCAAAATTAGCATCAAAGTCCACTAAATTTAAGAAGCTCATACCACGGAAATCACGACGTACAACTTCAGCAAATTTGTCCATACCATCCATATTATTTTTTGTTCGTACCGCATCTGTTACACCCTCGCCATTGAAAATATCAGAGATTTTTCCAATCGCAATAACATCGAAGCCAGCATCCTTCATCACATTCATTGTTGTACGGCCAAAAGGCTTTAATGCATAATCATGACGATTAGCAGTACGTGTAAAGTTACCTGGTGTTCCAACAAATGGACGTGCAATAACACGACCAACTAAATATTCAGGCTGTAATGTTAATTCGCGTGCGATTTCACAAATTTTATATAATTCTTCTAATGGCACGATGTCCTCATGTGCAGCAATTTGTAAAACAGGGTCAGCAGATGTATAAACAATAATTGCACCTGTTGCCATATGCTCCTCGCCAAAGTCCTCAATTACTTGTGTACCACTTGCTGGCTGATTGCATAATACTTTACGACCTGTACGTTGCTCTAATTCTGCAATTAGCTCAGCAGGGAAGCCTTCTGGATAAACTTTAAATGGCTTATCAATATTTAAGCCCATGATTTCCCAATGTCCTGTCATTGTATCTTTCCCAACAGATGCTTCTTGCATTTTGCCATAATAAGCTTTTGGCTGGCTTGCTGCTTGCATGCCCTGCAATGGTTCAATATTCGCTAAGCCAAAGGACTCCATTACTGGCATTGTAAGCCCATTCATTTTTTCGGCGATGTGTCCCAATGTATGTGCACCAACGTCCCCAAAGCTCGCAGCATCTGGTGCCTCACCAATACCTACCGAGTCCATTACAACGACATGAATTTTATTAAACGGTTTATTCATAATAATTGCCTCCTACTCTCTTGACTCTATTTTACCAAAAAAAAGTGAAAAATAAAGGTCAGACATCTGACTAAAACAGATTTTTTACGCACGTGGATGAAATTGCTTGTATACCTCAGATAATCTTTTTTTACTAATATGTGTATAAATTTGTGTTGTGGAAATATCTGCATGACCAAGCATCTCCTGCACAGCTCGTAAATCTGCACCATTTTCAACTAGATGCGTGGCAAAAGAATGACGCAATGTATGTGGTGTTAGCTCATGTTTGATGCCTGCCTTTAAGGCATGCTCCTTCATTAATTTCCAACAACCCTGTCTTGTTAAACGTTTTCCCCTTTGGTTAATAAAAAATGCATCTGTTTTTGGGTATTTTCCTTGTAATTGCCCACGAGCACCGTTTAAATAGGCATCAATGGCTGCAAGAGCACTTTTGCCAAGAGGAATAATTCGCTCCTTGCCTCCCTTACCAAATACACGCACAAACCCCATCGTGATATGAACATCCGCCAAATCCAATGCAATCAGCTCACTAATTCGCATACCTGACCCATATAATAATTCTAGCATCGCCAAATCACGAATGCCCTGTGGCTTGCTGCGATTTGGCGCTGCTAGCAATGCCTCGATTTCCTCAATGGATAGGACATTTGGTAATTTTTGTTCAATTACTGGCATTTCTAAATGAACGGTTGGGTCTGTTTCTGCACGTTTTTCTCGCAGTAAAAATTGATGGAAGCTACGAATGGAAGAAATATGACGTGCAATTGTCCGACTTGTTTTTCCCTGCGCTCGCAGTTGCTCTAAATGTCGTAAGATGGTCGTTCTTTCTACACGACTAAAATCAGCTAACCCTTCTGTTTCCTGTAAAAAATGCACATAGTTTTCTAAATCTCGGCGATAGGATGCTAATGTATTAACAGATAATTGCCGCTCTACCTGAATAAAATGGATATAATCCTCTACTGCATATTGAAATTCATTCATCACAACGCCCCCTTACGATCAATTATGCTCTATTTTAGCACGGCTCTAACAAATGTGCGAAAGCCTCCCCAATCAGACATTATCCAACCATTATCGCTAAAAATCGATGATTGCCTTTACATAACAAAAAACTGCCCGATTCAATCTATAGGTAAGATTAAAACAGACAGCTTTTTGTTATTTTTCTTCATCTGATTCGTCGTTTTTATCATGACAGCGCCAGCATATACCGTGGAAAGTTAGTCGGTGATCTTTTATAATAAAGTTCCAACGTTTTTCAACAACGGCTTCCACATCTTCAAGCAGATCCTCTTGAATTTCATCAACAGCACCACATTCGATACAAACAAGATGATGGTGGAAATGGGCAGCTCCCTCTTGGCGTAGGTCATAACGCGATACCCCATCGCCAAAGTTGATTTTGTCGACAATTTTGAGCTCCGTTAATAATTCTAACGTTCTATAAACAGTAGCTAGACCAATTTCTGGTGCTTTTTCTTTTACTAAAAGATAAACATCCTCAGCGCTGAGGTGGTCTTCTTCGTGCTCAAGCAAAACAGCAACTGTTGCCTCTCGCTGCGGCGTCAGCTTGTAACTAGCACTATGCAACTGTTTTTTTATACGATCAATTCGGCTCTCCATGTGACGCCCCCCTAAACTCATTCCATTATACCAAAGGAGTAAATCTTATTACAAGATAATGAATAGATTTCTAGCATGCTTCTACTTTTTTATCTGATCTTTGTTTCTGTTTAGTAAACTCATCATTTTAACACAAAAGATACAATTATAAACTCAGCAACTATTATGATGAAAAATGCGATAAAATTCAACAAAATTGTCTGACCAGATACCTGTTTCCCGATTTTTCGCTTTGACCAAGCAGGTACAAGCAAATTGCATAGGACTAGCAACAATATACAATAGATAAGCTGAAATGGAAACCACCAAATCGTATAAAGCCAAAAAGCTTCAAGTTTTTGTAATAAAAAAACTGAACTAAAGCCAAAAAAGGTTGCACGCATTGCAACGGTCACGCGCACCAAAACCTTTAAAACGCTATGTGTTGCTAGCAATAGTATAAGACCTATAGAAATAGCAACAGGTAGCACAAGACGAAAAATAGATTGCCTGTCCCCATCTGCTAAACGAGGCTCTATAAATAAAATAAATGGCTCCGCTTTCGGCCCACCAATAATATGAAAGAAAATAACGCCACAAACAAAACTTACCGCAATGATGGAAGCGTGATAAAATATAGACACCGTACGCGACATAAACATGCTCCTTTTCTATCAAGGTTTGTACAGCTTATGCTCGTCCGTTTCTATTATGCTAAAGATTACTTTGTAAATTTGCAGCAAGCCAAACAACTGCAAATGCAGTTTTAGCATCATATATACGCTGATCTACTACCATTTGTTGTGCCTCTTCCAACGAAACTTCTAATAGTTCGACAAATTCATCCTCATCTAAATCTGCTTTCTGGTCAATTTTATATAATCCTTTTGCAACAAATAAATAGATAATCTCATCTGCAAAGCCTGGAGATGTGGCAAATGCTTGTAAAAACGTTAAGCTTTGCGCCCCATACCCTGTTTCTTCCTCTAGCTCACGACGTGCTGTTACGACTGGCTCCTCACCAGGCTCAAGCTTCCCGGCTGGAATTTCAATAATGGAGCGTTCAAGTGCCTTCCGATATTGCTCTACTAGCACTAATTTCCCTTCCTCCGTAACAGCAATCACTGCTACAGCGCCTGGATGCTTAATAATTTCCCGTTTGGCAGTTTGCCCATTCGGTAATGTAACATCATCAATCTGTAATTTTATAATTCTACCATCATAGATGGGTGTTGTTTGAATCGTTTTTTCCTCAAACTTTTTCATTAACGATAACCTCGCTTGTTCTTCAGATATGTTCATTGTACCATTACAAATAGAGGAAACGAAGGAGGACGCTTTTATGAAAAAAAGACAGCTCGGTACAAGTGACTTATTTATTTCAGAGATTAGTTTAGGAGGCATGTCTTTATCAGCAGATAAAAAGCAGGCAGCTAGTATTGTTGATATGGCGCTCGATGCTGGCATCAACTATATTGATACAGCCGATTTATATGATTTTGGCACAAACGAGAAGATTATTGGAGAAATTTTAGGCAACCGTCGCCAACAGGTGATTCTTGCCACTAAGGTAGGAAATCGCTGGACAGAAGGTGTTGAGGGTTGGCATTGGGATGCATCACCGTCCTATATAAAAGAAGCTGTACATGCTAGCCTACAACGTTTAGGTACGGATTATATTGATGTCTATCAACTCCATGGAGGCACAATTGAGGATGACTGGGATGGTATTATTGATACATTTGAAGGATTGAAAAAGGATGGACTTATTCGTGAATATGGTATTTCCTCTATCAGACCAAATGTACTAAAACGCTTTTTACCAGCAAGTCATGCTAAAAGTGTCATGATGCAATATAGCGTATTAGATCGTCGCCCTGAGGAATGGTTTGAATTTATTGCAAGTGAGGGTGCATCTGTTGTCACACGTGGTACAGTTGCAAAAGGTTTATTAACAAATAGCTGGCAGCAACGTCTTCAGCGTAGCAATGGCTTTAACACCTATACAACAGAGGAGCTAACAACAACACTAACAAAGCTCGCTTCGCACTATGATGATTTACATGCGTTAGCAATTGCCTTTAATTTAAAAGAATCAGCAGTTGCCTCAACGGTAATTGGAGCAAGCTCACAGCAACAGCTGGCACAAACGCTCGCCGCCTATGAAAAAATAGCTTCAATTGTCGACTTTACAACAGCTACTACACAGACCAAACAGGAGCAATACCAAGAACATCGATGAAAAAATGGCTTATCTTCATTGCTTTTCTAAGCATATTAGTAGTTTGCTCCAGCATGACCTATGAGCAGCAAAGTATCCTACCAGAGCTAGAGGAGCTATTAGCTGATAAGCCTTTTGAAAAACAGCTAGCTCTATTAAAAATTCCTTATTGGGATACGGTTGTTTCAATTGAAGAACGTGGCTATTTTCCATTTATCGAATTTTTAATTCGAAAATTAACGCACTTTATTGGCTTTGGGTGTATCGCTCTTGCTATCTATTTTGCATGGGGCAAACGAAGCTTTGCAGCAGGTGTTGCCATTGCTGGAACTGCCATTATCGCTATCTTGGACGAATTTCGCCAAAGCTTTACACCAGGTCGCACCATGAGCGCCCATGATGTACTCGTTGATACGGCTGGAGCTATTCTATTTGTTGGCGTCATTGTAGCATTCAAGAAAATACGGAAGACTTCTCAAAGCAATAAGCTATAAATGAAAAGTACGAGAAATCACTTATTAATAAATGGATTTCTCGTACTTTTTTAAATATTTGGTCGTTCTGTATCTCTCTGCTGTATATATGCCATTACTTCATCTATATCCAGTTCAAACATCACACTGCTATTTGTTACTGGCTGAAAATAATAATCTACTTTACGCTTGCCAAATTGCTGCTCTAGTTCTTTCCATTGTCTAGCTGGCAGCAATACAAAAGCCAATGTATCATCGCCTAATGATTCCATAAACCAACGAATTTGATAGCGAGGAGAGAGCATATCCTGCATCGCTCGAATAGCGCTATCTCGATCTGTTCGGTCATCGGCAAAGGGAATCGTCATCATTTTTTCTTGAGAGGTTAGCACAATATCCACACCTCTAGGCTTATCGATCTCAGCTATTTTACAAGCTATTTGGTCTGTTATAGGCAACTGTTCATTAAAGTAAGCAATTACATCTTCTTCAGCTTCTCGCCAATCAATCCAAACAAGCACATTAAATTGTTCATAAATGTCTTCAACTATAGCATGCTTTAAAAACTGTGCAACTTGCTGTTGATTTGTCAGCATGCTTAATACTTCGACCCTTTGTCGCCATATTCGTTGAGCAGTTCTTCAAAGGATTTATTTTTTTCACGTTGCTTGCGTTCAAACGCCAGTTGTGCTTGGCGTTCTTCCTCTGCTGCACGCTCTTTTGCTGTTAAATCCTGCTTCGTTGCCTTTAATTTAGCAAGCACATCGCCTCCTAGCTGATCGGCTAATGTCACTGCCTTTTGCTCTGGCAAGCTAGCTGTTATGCTATTATCTGTACGTTGCTGTTGTTTTCGTTTCTTTCCCATTGCATTCACCTTCTTATTGACATTAAGGGCGCTTCACAACTGTTGCAACGCCTTGTCCACCACCTATACATAATGTGGCTAAGCCCGTTTTGGCATCACGCTTTTGCATCTCATGCAAGAGTGTCACTAAAATTCGAGCACCACTTGCACCAATTGGATGTCCAAGAGCGATTGCACCCCCATTTACATTTAGTTTATCATGATTAAAGCCTAATTCACGATCTACAGCAATCGATTGTGCTGCAAACGCTTCATTTGCTTCAATTAACTCAATATCCTCTAATGCTACCGCTGCTTTTGTTAATGCTTTTTGCACGGCTTTCACAGGACCTGTTCCCATAATCGCAGGATCAACGCCTGCACTTGCATTTGCTGCAATTAGTGCCATTGGTTGAAGACCTAACTCCTGTGCCTTGTCCTTCGACATAACGACAACCGCCGCAGCGCCATCATTAATGCCTGAAGCATTCGCTGCTGTTACTGAGCCTTCCTTTTTAAAGGCTGGTCGTAGCTTTGCTAATGACTCTGCCGTAACACCTGCACGTGGAAATTCATCCTTATTAAATAAAATGGGCTCTCCCTTGCGCTGTGGAATTGCTACAGGAACAATTTCATCCTCAAATTTCCCAGCAGCAATTGCCGCCTCTGCACGTTGCTGTGAACGCGCTGCAAAAGCATCTTGCTCCTCGCGTGAAATTTGATAAGCATCACATAAATTTTCTGCTGTAATGCCCATATGATAATCGTTAAAAGCGCACCATAAACCATCATGAATCATTGTATCCACGACCTTTTGATCGCCCATACGGAAGCCTTCTCGCGCATTTTTTAAGACATACGGTGCTTGACTCATATTTTCAAAGCCACCTGCTACAATAATATCAGCATCTCCTGCCATAATAGCTTGTGCTGCTAAATGAACGGCTTTTAAACCAGAGCCACATACTTTATTAATTGTTAAAGCCGATACCTCCTGTGGTAAGCCAGCTTTAATGGCTGCCTGACGCGCTGGATTTTGTCCAAGCCCAGCCGATAAAACATTCCCCATAATCACTTCATCAACCTGCTCGCCTGCTACACCTGCACGTGCTAATGCCTCTTTAATGACAATGCTTCCTAAAGCTGTTGCTGGTACATCCTTTAATGTGCCCTGAAATGAGCCAATTGCTGTCCGCACAGCACTTACAATTACTACCTCATTTGTCATGTCTATTCTCCCCTTTTCCCCGTTCAAAATCAACACTGCATGCATATGCTATTAGCAGATATGTATAGTTTAACAAATGTTTTGCTGTTTTTCGATAATAGAAATAATCGCAGTTTTGCTAAAGTTATTGTAAAATGTTGTCGTGTTTTAAACAATTTCAGTTGGGAACATTACAAATAAGGAACAGCATGTGGAGGTGTTTTAGTATGAAAAAAAAGAAGATGCTTTTATTCTCAGGTATTACAACAACGCTAGCTGCAGCAGCAACAGGGCTGTTCGGCTTTGCGCTTTCTAATAAATTAATGTACATTCAGCAAAAAGACCCTGACTTTGTTCGTGAACGGGAAACGACTGCCAAGCGCTTTGATGAAGCTTGGTACAATAAGAATTTGAAATGCGAGCTCAATATTGATTCACCCAATGGCTATACGATTCGAGGTATTATGTTTCAGCCTTTACAAACCAATAACACCATCATTATTTGTCACGGTGTTACCGAAAATAAAATTAACTCTGTGAAATATGCTCGCTTATTTGAGCGGCTTGGCTATAATTCCGTTATTTTTGACCATCGTCGTCATGGCGAATCGGGCGGCAAAACAACAAGCTATGGTCACTATGAAAAATACGACCTCGATGCCGTTATCAAAACCGTGAAGGCGATGATTGGCGAGGACGCTATTCTAGGTATTCATGGTGAATCAATGGGCGCTGCAACAATGCTACTTTATGCTGGAACAGTAGAAGATGGTGCTGATTTTTATATTTCTGACTGTGCATTTTCTGACTTCTCAATGCTGTTGAAGCAGATTGCCAAAACTGAATTTAAGTATGGCTCCATTATCCCCGTTCGCTTTGCCGATTTTTTTGTACGTATACGTGATGGTTACTCCCTCAGAAGTATTACACCCACTGAAGCCGTAACGCGCATCCAAAAGCCTGTGCTTTTTATCCATAGTATTCCAGATGCATTTATACCAGCATCAATGTCACTGGATTTATACAATAAAAAAACAGGCCCTAAAAAATTAAAGCTATTTGATACAGGTGCGCATGCCCAATCCTTTAATGAAAATATGGATGAATACGAAGATTTAATTCATGATTTTTTAGAAAGTTTTATTTACCCAAAAATTAACCAAGATGCTTCCTCCTCATCCAATGTGATCCCATTTCATTTTTAAGGCAAATAAAAAACCTTGCTGAAGCTCGGCAAGGTTTCTTCTATTTTTTATTCTGCAAAAACAATATGCCATTCATCGCGCTTTGCTAAAAACTCTTGTGCTAATGCTTGTGCACCCTCTAAACTATGACTAGCTGCCCAGCCACATTGCACTTCATTGCAGGCAGGTACTGCGGTTGCCTTTGTTACATCTGTAAAGGTTTTCTCTAAAATAGTTAATAAATCCTCATAATCATTATGATTGATCAATGATACATAGAAGCCTGTTTGACAGCCCATTGGACTAAAATCCACAATATGATCGGAATAATTACGAATAATATCCGCTGATAAATGCTCTAAGGAATGTAATGCAGGCATTTCCATATGCTCTTTGTTCGGCTGTTTAAAGCGAATATCATATTTATACACTTCATCGCCATTTTTTCCTGTTTTCACACCCGCTAAACGCACATACGGAGCCTTTACCTTTGTGTGATCCAAATCAAAGCTTTCTACATTTGTTTTTTCTTTTGTCATAGTGGACAACCCCTTTTCACATACTCTCAATTATTATAACGAGTTTTAAATAAAAAAGCGAAAGGATGTCCCATTATTGAACGCTCTATCCGTCAATTTGAGAATGCTATCCGTCACTTTCACAGTTCTATCCGTCACTCTCATGGCTCTATCCACCACTTCTATTTCCACATAAAAAAACTGCTTAGAAAAGAACTCTTTCTAAACAGCTACTGTGTCATTCCAACTATTTTTGGAATTTATTCATTTGTGCCATCATTTGACGTACTTGCTTTTCAGACGGCGTACGACCCATTTGCGCCATCATCATACGAATCATTTGCTCATTAATAGGTGGGTTTTCTTTTAAATATTTCATCATAGCCTGACGAGCGAAATAGAAACCAAGTGCCGCGCCCGCTGCTAATGCGATAATTACGATAATAATCCAGCCCCATGTAGGCATACAACCAACCTCCTCCACTACAATATACCGAGAAAAAACTCTCCACGCACCATTATACATGAAATAATAGCGTGTTACTATATATTGTAGTGAATTTTCCTAATGCATTGTATACTTCATTGGCTTTAACCACCCACACTCATTTTCCTGCTTATTAAAAGCAATAAAGCGTTCACTCATTTTCGCAAGCATCTGAAATAAATCCAAATCTAGCATTCGTGATCCTTCACAATATACGCAAATCTTTCGATCAACTAAATAAATCGCCATTTTTCCTTTTATCGGATGTTCTAAAAACAAAGCATTACGGGTCTTCTCTAAATGTGCATATTTGGAATCAAGTTGCTGCTCTAGCATTCTTGCAATATCATCGAAATGCATGGATTCACATATATATGCAAGCTCCTTCAAGGATTTCTCATTGGCGTCTTCACAGCCTTGCATCATTTCCAACAACTTGCGCTCTCTGCCAAAAATAAATGTTAAATGCTCTTCTTTTATCTTATATATAGAATAGGTTCTCACCAGAAATCCTCCTTCGCTCAGTTTCTTTTCCATTAGTATAGCTCATCCAATGCTGTTAATTTGTCAAATGGAGGAGGAAGCTATCTTCTATTTTTGTCGAAAAGCTTCTAGTTTCAGTTAAAAATCTCCTCTTTCCTAGCCGCTTAGAAAGCTCTCAGCCTCAAGACCTAGTGCAAAATCAATTTCGAGTCCGTTTTAGATAATCTCATAAATCGGTAACATAAAGGTACAAACGAAAGGAGCTAAAACATATGAAAAAATTTCTATTATTAACAGGAGGCATCATCGCAGCATGTGTTGCACTTGCCTTAATCGGACCGCTGGCAGGGTTACTATTCTCTGGATTATTTGTTGCACTTGGGATGCACTTCTATATTGCAAGCAAGTCAACATTCGGTAAAATCTTCTGGTTTACAGTTGGTCTAATTGGTGTGCTATCAGCAATCTCAAACATCCCAGCAATGATTGGTCTTGCAGCTATCGCTATTGTTTATGTTGTCTATAAAAAATGGAATGGCGAAGATGTAAACATTCCTACACTTGAAGGTAAAAAAGAAGAAGACCCATTTACAAACTTTGAAAAAGAATGGTCAAACTTAACAAAATAAAAGGAGAGAATGAATATGAATTTATTTCAACGTTTTAGATATACAGTAGAGGCAGACTTACACCACTTATTTGATAAAAAGGAACAAAAAAATCCAATTGCGATGCTAAATCAGTATATTCGTGAAGCAGAAAAGCAAACAGAGCAAACAGGAAAATTATTAGAGCGACAAGGGCAATTAAAAGAAAAGCTTGAGCAAGAATATAAGCAAAATGCAGATATACTGGCAAAACGTGAAGCACAGCTGGCTTTAGCTCAAACTAGTGGTGAGCAAGATTTAATTGATTTCGCAACAGATGAAGTAACAGCTTATACAGCTCGTAACCATACATTGCAAGCAAGCATTGAGTCAAGTACACGTGAATACTTTGAGCTAGAGCGCAAATTTGAAACAATGAAGCATAAAATTAAAGATATGAAAGTACGTCAATTACAGCTGATGGGTAAGGAAAATGTTACACGCGCCCACCATCAAATGGACGGTATGATTGCTAAAAACAATCAAACAAACTTTGAGGATTTAGAATCTTACATTGATAAATTGGCTTACCAAATCGATAAAGATCATGAAGTAACAACTTTTGAGGCAAGACTGGCAGAATTAGAAAAAAAAGCAGCAGAAGAAAATTCACCGTTGCTAATTGAAAATAAATAACATGGTATAATGGAAGCAATGCGCCTACTTTCAAACGGCGCATTCTTTCACGTTTCACACTAGAGGGACCCATTCCCTCTCTATACAATTATGTAGAAGGAAGGGTGACCCTCTTGCAAAATTTCACAACTAATAAGCTTACATTTTGGGTGCTATGCTTCTTTTTACTCATCTTTGTGGAGCTAACCGTTTTTAATAATGGTGGTGCATTTTGTTTATTAATTGGAGCTGTACTGCTTTATTTAAGCTTTTCCAAAAAAATTCGCTTTTTTAAATGGACAGGAATTTTCTTCATTGCCATTGCTTTGTTCACGATGTGGAGCTTACGTTTATTTATTATTTCGATACCTTTATATATGCTTTATCAATATTTACAACGAGAAAATGAGCCTAAAGTAGTTGGTGCAGAGCTTTTTGAGCCCCTCCCTACAACGAAAAGTGATTTAATTGGCACAATGTCAGCGCCGACTGAAGCATACAAATGGCAAGATGTGCAAGTTCAGCGTCTTGCGGGTGATATTACCATTGATACAACGCAAACAATCTTACCGACTGGCACTAGCTTTATTACTATTCGTCAAGGAATCGGCAAAGTGCAAATTTATCTTCCTTATGAAATACCGTTCCGTTTGCACTATACAACACTATTTGGTGAGCTTACTTGCTTGCATGTAGGACCTCAACGTATAGTAAATGAAAGCATTAGCTTTTCTGATGGAAACCCTGAGGATGCGAAGCGGATACTCGTTATTCATGTAGCAACATGGCTTGGAGATTTGGAGGTGCTACGTAAATGATTGCCTTTATCTCGAGATTATTTACCTTATTCTTTATTTTAATGAGCGCTACTTTTGGTCTGCTTGTTGCTATTTGGGGAAATCCAGATGAAAAAACATGGGAGCCTTTATGGCAGCAGCAGTATGATAATATTCCTTTTGGTGGTATTATTGTGCTTAGTCTTTTTGTGCTTAGCTTACTCATTGCAAGCTGGATAAGTATGACAGCTCGTGCACGAGAGGCACAGGCAACACGGGTAATCAAGCAGTTAATCGAGCCTGACTTTGTACTGCCTAAAAAGCAAGGCCTTCCAAAGTCATTCAAAAAAGCTATTGAACAAACAAGTACATTAATTGATACGCAGCGTAAAAGCTTACAGCGCCTATCCAATGAACGAGCAGAGGCGAATGATAAAATTATTCAGGAGCGCATTATTGCGGAGCGCCAGCGTCTAGCTAGAGAGCTACATGACTCTGTATCACAGCAATTATTCGCAGCCTCCATGCTGCTTTCTGCTTTAACTGAAAACGAAGAAAACGCAACGAGCCTGAAACAGGTGGAAAAGATTGTACAGCAGGCACAGTTAGAAATGCGTGCCTTATTGCTACATTTACGACCTGTTGCCCTGCACAATAAAACATTGGCACAAGGCTTAGAGGAGCTAATTATTGAGCTTCAGCAAAAGGTTTACTTCCATATTGAATATGAGCTAGAGGAAATGGCTTTAACAAAGGCAGAGGAAGACCATTTATTCCGTATCGCACAGGAGGCTCTTTCTAATACATTGCGCCATGCAAAGGCTAGTGAAGTAGAATTGTTGCTTATTGCCCGTGATGATTTAGCCATTTTACGTATTCAAGATAATGGTTCAGGCTTTGATGTGGAGGCAGATAAATCAACCTCCTACGGCTTGCAAAATATTGCAGAGCGAGCAGTTGAAATTGGCTGTACGTATAAAATTGTATCAGTGCCGGGAGAAGGGACAATTGTGGAGGTTAAAATTCCACTACATAAGGAGGAAGAGCATGACGATTCAAGTGCTTATAGCGGATGACCATGAAATGGTACGAATTGGCGTGTCAGCCTATTTATCAGCCCAGCCAGATATTACGGTTGTCGGTGAGGCTGAAAATGGTAAGGAAGCCGTTGAGCGTGCCCTTGCCCTTAAGCCAGATATTATTTTAATGGACAATGTAATGCCCATTATGACAGGTGCTGAGGCAACGGCTGAAATTTTAGCGGCATGGCCTGAGGCAAAAATTATGATTGTGACTAGTTTTTTAGATGATGATAAAGTCTATCCTGCCTTAGAGGCTGGCGCGGTAAGCTATATTTTAAAAACATCGAACGCAAAACAAATCGCCGATGCCATTCGTAAAACAATGGGCGGTGAAACGGTATTGGAGCCAGAGGTTACCTCTAAAATGATGCATCGTATGCGCCATGGCAATAGCGTCCCCCTTTATGAGCAGCTTACAGAGCGCGAAATGGAAGTATTATTGTTAATGGCACAAGGTAAAGCAAATCAGGAAATTGCTGATGAGCTATATATTGCCTTAAAAACAGTGAAAACACATGTTAGCAATATTTTAGCAAAGCTTGAGGTACAAGATCGCACCCAAGCTGTTGTCTATGCATTTCAAAATGGCTTAGCTAAATAACAGGTATAGGAAAACTGCATGTCGATATGCAGTTTTTTTCTTTTCTCAGGTTGAAGTGCTTATTTTCTAGTAAAAAAGTTTATCAGCTCACTGACACGATCCACCAAATATGTAGGCTTTTCATTTTTCAATTCCGCCAGTAAGCCAAAGCTGTATGTAACCCCAATTAATACAACACTATATTTTTTATCTACTCACCTTTTTTGTTAAAAATCCCCAAACAATATAGTACTATTAATTAAAATACAAAAATTTCAAAGTAAAGGGTGGATTGAATTGATGAAATATTTACAAGGCTTTGCACTATTTATCATCACATGTTCGATAGTTAGTGCCTGCACACCTCAAGAATCTAAACCGGATATTGACAGTATCACAGTATCATTTGAACATCCTCAAACAAAGCAAAAATTTAAAATAGTCCATGCTTATGAACTATATCAAAACTTTACAGAACAAGTTGAAAGCGAGCCAAGCCGTTCACAATCGGCTATTTATAAGGAGGAGGTCATTACTCCTGTATATAATGCATGCTTTAGCAATGGTGAATATATAAACTTAGCTGAAATGGTACTAAATGTCACACCTAAGCAATTAACAGCAAATAAATTATTAAGTGAAGAAATTGACAGAGAAGCAACAGAAAAAAGTATAAAAGAAGCACTTTTTAAATCTGCAGAG
Organism: Lysinibacillus sp. NPDC098008; assembly: GCF_044760715.1. Classification (NCBI taxonomy): domain Bacteria; kingdom Bacillati; phylum Bacillota; class Bacilli; order Caryophanales; family Bacillaceae; genus Lysinibacillus; species Lysinibacillus sp. NPDC098008. The sequence continues at coordinate 13,017 of NZ_JBIWBA010000003.1, read as the reverse complement.
CTTCTTCCTACAAAAAATGAAACAACTGTCTGTGTTTTTCCTACCACAAATGTAATCGCAAGTATGGCAACGATAGGAGCAGGTAAAATAGCGGTACTATACGATACATACTATAATGATGAAATTATCAAAACTTCAATTGCTCATGAATATCATCATAGCGTTTGGACTGAAAAGCGTCTTCAAACTGAAGGAACGGTATTAGATAATATAGTGTTTGAAGGAAAAGCAGTAATGTTTGAAAAATTAGTTTATCCTAAGCTAAATGGTACAGCAGTGGATTTCACCTATAATAAAGTTTATTGGTCCAAAATTGTAGAGGACCTTGAAAAGAAGGACTTAGAGCGATCATTTGAAATTACTTTAGGGAGAAATGGTCTTCCTGACAATTATGGTTATAATGAAGGCTATAAAATGCTTCAGTCTTATTTGGATTTACACCCAAATACAACGGTAGAGGAATGGACTGCCCTAAGTGCAAAAGAGATTTTCGAAAAAGGAAACTATCTTACAAATTACCAATAGAACTTTTTATCGTTTGATACGTTAGTATCCATAAATGAATAGCCGCTTTACTTATCAGCACTTTATTAAAAATAATAACTTTGTATTACTTGACCCTGTTTTTATCGTACTGTTACTGTTCTCCATTATGCTACTTGTGATAGTTTTGATAAAGAAAGTGCCCATTTGGCTATGCACCCTTTTCAGCAGCTTAACCATTATTGTTGCTGCACAGCTTCTTTGGCTCTCTGACATGTTGCTGATAAGCTAGGGATTGGTGGTGCAAAGGTATTTACCCTTTTTATCGGTATATTGGTAAGTTACTGTCTTGCTTTATAGATTGCTTTAAAGAAAAATACGAAAAAATACCGCAACGCTCAGTCGATGTTTAAATTCGCTGAGTGTTGCGGTACTTTTATATAGCTTATAGTGCTTTTACTTTTGCTACAACATTTTCTACTGTAAATCCGTATTTTTCGATTACTAATTCACCTGGTGCTGATGCGCCGAACTTATCAATTGCAAGTACATCACCTTCAAAGCCTGTATATTTATGCCAGCCGAATGATGCACCCATTTCAATCGCAAGACGTTTTGTTACCGCTTTTGGCAATACAGCTTCTTTATAGGCTGCATCTTGCTTTTCAAAGCGATCCATAGATGGCATTGACACAACGGCTACATCAATACCGTCTGCTTTTAATGCTTTTTGTGCTTCAACTGCAAGCGAAACCTCAGAGCCTGTTGCAATTAAAATCGCATCTGCTACTTCTTTTGTAGCAGGAGATACGGTATAAGCACCTTTTGCAACACCTTCACGTACTGTTTCAATAGAGGCATCCAGTACAGGAAGATTTTGGCGAGATAATACTAAAGCTGTTGGTGTTTTTTCGGATGCTACGGCAAGCTCCCAAGCTACTGCTGATTCATTAGCGTCTGCTGGACGAATCACAGAAAGATTTGGCATTGCACGTAATGATGCAAGATGCTCAACTGGCTCATGTGTTGGACCATCTTCCCCTACTGCAATGGAGTCATGCGTAAAGACATAGGTAACAGGTAAGCCCATTAATGCGGATAAACGAATCGCTGGACGAACATAGTCAGAGAATACAAAGAATGTACCACCAAAGACATGTAGCCCTCCATGAAGAGCCATTCCGTTTAAAGCTGCACCCATTGCAAATTCACGTACACCGAACCAAATATTGCGACCTGCATAGTCATCTGCAGAGAAATCGCCAGCACCTTTCATCGTTGTTTTGTTAGAGCCAGCAAGGTCAGCAGAACCACCAAAGAATGATGGTGTATTCTTCGCGATTGCATTAATAGCATCGCCTGAAGAAGAACGAGTTGCCACTGATTTACCTGCCTCATATACAGGTAATGCTGCAGCAAAGTTCTCAGGTAATTCACCATTCATTGCTTTTTCAAATTGAGCTGCTAATTCTGGGAACTCTTGTTGATAAGCCGCAAATTTTGCATTCCAAGCTTCCTCAGGCTGTGCACCTTGCACTTCTGCTGCTGCTGCGAACGTATCGTATACTTCAGCAGGAATTTGGAATGGCTCGTGTGCCCATTCATAAGCAGCCTTTGTTAAGGCAACCTCATCTGTACCAAGTGGCGCACCATGTGAGTCTGCTTTACCTGATTTATTTGGCGAACCAAAGCCAATAACTGTTTTCACTTCAATCAATGTTGGTTTACCAGTTGATTTTTTAGCTTCTTCAATCGCTGCATTAATGGCAGCAACATCTGTGCCATCCTCAACTTTTAAGTAGTTCCAACCATAAGATTCAAAGCGTTTTTGCACGTTCTCTGAGAATGATTTTTCTAAATCACCGTCTAAAGAAATATCATTTGAATCGTAAAGCACGATTAATTTTTCAAGCTTTAAGTGACCTGCTAAAGAAATAGCCTCTGCTGCTACACCTTCCATTAAGTCACCATCGCCACATAGGGCAAATGTATAATGGTCAACAATTTCATGACCCGGTTTATTGTAAGTAGCTGCTAAATGACGCTCTGCCATTGCCATACCTACCGTCATCGCAATACCTTGTCCAAGTGGGCCAGTTGTTGCCTCTACGCCTACTGTATGACCATATTCAGGATGTCCTGGTGTTAATGAATCCCATTGACGGAAGTTTTGAATTTCTTCCATTGGTAAACCATAGCCTCCAAGGTGCAGTAAGCTGTATAGAAGCATCGAACCATGACCAGCTGATAATACAAAACGATCACGATTATACCATTTTGGATTTGCTGGATTATGGCGTAATTGTTTTGTCCAAAGCGTATAAGCCATTGGCGCTGCCCCCATTGGTAAACCTGGGTGACCAGAATTTGCTTTTTCAATAGCATCGATTGACAAAGTTCGGATAGCATTAATTGCTAATTGATCCGCATGTTGAGTCATTATGTTGTGACATCCTTTCTCATCCTAAATCTTATTCTTCTACAGTTTAGTCAACATTGCTTTAGAAAACAATGCTTTTATTATATCATTTGTATTTTCCAGCACACATTTAGCAAATGTGTCACATTAATTTAGAAATTTATTTTTCTTCGCTTGTTTAACCTTCTCTGGTGTTACATCATTGCCTTCTACATCTACTACTTTTACATTTTCAATCGTATTGCGCATTGTTGCTCGGAATGTGTCTAAATATTCCTTACGAAGTGCTGTTTGTTCCTTCGCCTCTGCCTCTGTTAATTGTCCGCTTTTCGCCTTAGCAGAAAGTTCATTAATGCGATTAAGCTTTTCTTTTGATAACATTATTACACACCTTTCAGTATCTATCTTAATAACCTCAGTATGCAAAGTATAGCATGCTTTTTCGTAAAATGCAGGTATACCAACCTTTCATCATTCTTGAAGGGATTGATTATCGTTCCCTATATAAGGAGCTACAAATTTAAGCAAGGTTAGGAGGAGGAATAGCATCAATGATAAATGTCTAATTAGTTGGACATTTATTGAGAAATTTCATATACTAAATGTCTAATACTTTGGACAAAGCGGAGGGATATAGGTGAAAAATATCATTAAAATCTTAAGAACAAAATTAGGATTAACACAGGCAGACCTTGCACAGCAATGTGGTGTTGTTCGACAAACCATTAACTGTATAGAAAACGATAAGTATGACCCTACTCTTGAATTAGCCTTTAAAATCGCTAAAGTATTAAATAGTCGAATTGACGAGGTATTTATTTATGACTAAATTTCATCCAGCATATATGATAACAATGAAAGATTTTGTGAAAGAGGACTCGCCTTTATTACGCAAAAAAACGGCTGAGGTGACAATACCTGTTACAAAAGAGGATCAAGATATTTTATTATCCATGCTGCAGTATTTACAAAATAGCCAAGACCCCATGCTGGCGAAAAAGTACAAATTACGGCCAGGGAGTGGGCTATCTGCGAATCAAATCGGACTGGATAAACGAATGTTTGCTGTACTGTTTAATGACCATGAACAAAGGCAGGAAATGATGTTTATCAACCCTAAAATTATCAGTCATTCAGTAAATATGATTTACTTACCTGAAGGAGAAGGCTGCCTCTCTGTCAATCGACCTGTTCATGGTTTTGTACCGCGCTATGAGCGAATTAAAGTAAAAGCCTATGATATACACGGGCAAGAATTCATTATGTCGTTACAAGGATATGGTGCTATTGTTGTCCAACATGAAATGGATCATTTAAACGGCATTATGTTTTATGACAGAATCAATAAAGAAAATCCATTTAAGCTACCAGATAATGTGATAATTGAAAGCTTATATTAAAAAGGATTAGCGGGCTTATGAGTTGCCTGCTAATCCTTCTTGATATTCTTGGAATCGGCGATGAACAGTTGCTTTACTTACTTCAAAGCCCAATCCCTTCAATGTGATTGAAATTTCCTCAAAGGTAAATCCACGCTTACGCAAATTAATAATTTCTTCGACTGGTAGCTCCTTACGCTCCTGCCCGTATGGATTCCCACGATTGGATAAGTTATTTTCAGGACGATAGCCATTTTCCACAGCCCGTCGCATACCACGACGAATTTTAGCATTATGAATTCTGCGCTGGTACTCCTCGACAATCGCTAAAATCTCAAGCAACATCGTATCCATTTCATTTAGCTGAACAGGTCCTGCATCCCGCATAGAAAACACATTTGTTGCTGATTTTTGCAATAAATGTAGCACCGCCATTCTTGCATTGCCACGACCTAAGCGTGTTTCATCTTGTACAAAAAGAGCATTAATATTCTTTTCTTTAATAAAATCCAGCATTTCAAGCAAGCCTTCTCGTTCCACATCATAGCCACTATGCTTATCCTGAAAAACGCCCTTTACCTCATAGCCCTGCTCCCTTGCATAGCATTGCAGTTCTTCCTGCTGACGCTCTAAAGAGGAGCTTTGTGTTTCTTTCTCAGTGCTCACACGACAATAGACAACGGCTGATAGTTGATTATTTCTCATTGTTCATTTCTCGCAATTTCAATTGTTTTGATGCGATTGGCTTGATCATCCAGTACAGGTATTACTAATGATTTACCAGCTACAATTTTAATATCTAGTAGTTCATTTTCTACTTTTACAAGCTTAATCCAATCATCTGTACTCATTTTACCACGATATTGTTCTGCTAACGACCATAAGCTATCTCCATGCTCAACCTGAATTTCTGCGTAACGTATATCTCCTGGATCAGTAATGTAAAGGTATGCTGCAAACAGTAAACAAGTTCCTACTAAAATTGAGATATGCGTATTTTTCTTTAACCAAATCATAGTCATTACCCCTTTTCTAGAATGTTTGTTCGGAATGTATGTTCTTATAATAAAACGAACAAACGTTTTTGTCAAACACTTTTTTCGAACCTATGTTTGCATACATGTTCGTATTCTGTTATACTAACAAATAAGAAGAATAATATTAGAAAAAAGAGGTGAGCAATATGAAAAAAGTTTCAAAAAGACAAGAGGATATTTTAGCTTTCATTAAAGAAGAAGTACGAACTAAGGGTTATCCACCATCAGTACGTGAAATTGGGGAAGCAGTTGGACTTGCTTCAAGCTCAACGGTTCATGGTCATTTAGCTCGGTTAGAGCAAAAGGGTCTTATTCGCCGTGACCCTACAAAGCCACGCGCAATTGAAATTTTAGAGCCAGAGGAATCCGTTCAAAAGCAACATGTTATTCATGTGCCGCTTGTCGGGAAAGTTACAGCTGGTTCTCCTATTACAGCGATTGAAAATATCGAAGAATACTTCCCATTACCAGATGCCTATGGCACAAGTGAGGATCAATTATTTATGTTAGAGATTATGGGTGAATCCATGATTGAAGCAGGTATTTTAGATGGGGACTTAGTCATTGTCAAGCAAAGGTCAACTGCTGATAATGGAGATATTGTTGTAGCCATGACAGATGAGGATGAGGCAACTGTCAAGCGTTTCTTCAAAGAAAAAAATCATTTCCGTTTACAGCCTGAAAACTCAACAATGGAACCAATTATCGTTGATCAAGTTTCCATTTTAGGACAAGTTGTAGGTCTTTATCGCCGTGTTCATTAATATTTTAAAATACACATAAATTTTTTGAGGATTATGCATTTCTTTGCTGAGCATGTCCTCTTTTTATTTTTATAGGTGAATGTTCCTGCGAGAGTAACCGCTATTCGCTCCATGCGTCAAACTAATCATTCAAGAAATTACAGCCAATATGATGTATCGCTACTATAAATCGAAGCCAGCATTAAGTATGTCTTTGCGGTTGCATATAAAAGAAGCAAAAGCCAGCGAGAGCGAACTTCTCAATAGCTTTTGCCTACAACCCTACATATGTTTCTTAAATTTCAAACTCGCCTCAATAAATGCTGAGAATAGCTTTAACGCATGCTGATCTCCTACAGTAGCTAGTTCCTCTGGATGCCACTGCACAGCTAAACAAAATGGTAGCTCCTTGTACACCATCGCTTCAACAATACCATCACTTGATAGTGCCGCTGCTTGACAGTTATCGGCTAGTATCTTTACAGCCTGATGATGCAATGAATTAACAGCGATTTTTTCCTGCCCTATTATATCCATTAATAAATTATTAGCCGCAATTTGCACATAATGCGTTGCCACCATTCGATCTGATTGTTGCGCATGCTGTAACAGCTTTGTACCAGCATAGTCGCTATCAATATCTTGATACAATGTGCCACCTAGCGCAACATTTAATATTTGTAAGCCACGACAAATACCGAAAATAGGCATTTTCCGCGTAATTGCTTCCTCAATTAAAGCTACCTCTACCGCATCTCTTGCGGGATGAACTTTTCCTATGTTTGGTGAAGGATCTTCGCCAAACAGGAACGGATGTATATCATGACCTCCAGATAGCAATAAACCATCTGTAAGAGCTAATATTTCTGCTACATCCTGCTCTACGCCAATGGGAATAATTAGCGGGATACCTCCTGCTTCAATAATACTTTTACTGTAAGCAGCATTTAACTGTGAAGATAAACTATCGTCCACAAAGGCTGTAATACCAATAATTGGCTTCACCCAATCCCCTCCATACTTACGAAAGATTCAACAACTACCAAAACCCTAAATACCAATGTATAAACGAGTCACCATAGAAATAAACAATTATTGCTGCTAATGCAATCGATGGCCCAAATGGAATGGGTGTTTTTCTTCCTTGTTTTCGTTTTGCTAATACTACTAACCCGACAACTAAACCAATAACGGCTGCTAAAAATAGTGTTAACAGTACATTTATTGTACCAAGGGCAAGACCAATTAAAAAGAATAATTTAATATCGCCTCCCCCCATACCGCCTCTGGACACAACGGCAATACCATATAATATGCCAAAGCCAACGACAGCACCTACAAGGCAATCCCACCACGGTGTGAGGGGCGATAATATGCGCCCGATAAGAAGAAAAGGCAAAAAGAATAGCAGCACCTTATCTGGAATTAGCATATAAGCAAAATCTGATACAACGATAATTATCAATAATGAAATAAATAATAATGCGACAATCAATTCGAGCCCCCAGCCTAGCTGCCAATAAGCAAAGGCAAAGAATACGCCTGTGAGCAGCTCCATCATTGGGTAAAGCCAAGAAATTCGATAGCCACAGCTTCGACATTTTCCACCCAAAGATACATATGACAAAACAGGCACTAAATCACGTGCTGTTAATTGCCTATGACAATTGGTGCAATGTGAAGGTGGCTGGATAATTGATTCCTTTTTTGGTATTCGTAAGCCAACGACATTATAAAACGAACCAAAGACAAGCCCAAAAACAAAGAAAATAATTGTATAAACCAATGTCAAATTGTGATCCCCCTAAACAAATAGACGCCCATACAGTTGAAGTATGGTGCGTCTATAATCGTTATTGTTCCCCATCATAATAGAACGTCGTCACTTGAACCGTAGCCTGTAAAGTAATATCTTCTTGTGTTAGCTGCTCCTGCTCTCCTGGTAATTCAAACTCAATCATATCTATTTTCATGACACGCTCTAGTTGTTCAATCTCTCGTAAGAAGCCTTCAAGAGAAGTAGAATCAAGTGCATCAACCTCTAAAATAAACGTAATAAGCTTTAAATTAGCTGGTAGCGATTCCTTCGAAAGAGAGGCAATTGGTGTATTTGTTTGCTCCTCGCTCTGCTCCCCATTTACTTCTGCTTCGGCTTGCTCCAGCATATTCAGATCGGCAGTTACATCTGCTTCTGTAACAGCTCCATCCTCATTATGAACCGTTAATGAGTCAATACGTGTGCCCGTCACTTCCTCAATTTCAGCTAAATCAAGGATAATTTTTTCAACTGCTCTTGTAGCAGGCAGCTTTTGTCTTAATGTTAAAATATTAACCGTAGGCTGCCCCTGCTCCTTGTCCAATTGAGCAAGCTGTTCTTTTATACTAGAAATCTCTTGTTGTATTTGCGTCACACTATTTTCCTTCAGTGCCACATCCTCTAACTTCGGTAATAACAAATAATAGTAAAACGCAAATAAAATAGCAGCTACTAAAGCAACTAACAGAATAATCGTTGAATGTTTACTACTTGTTAATTTATTCATGAGCGTCGTCCTCCAGCTAAATACATAAAGTCAATTGTCGCTGTAATGGACACAGAATAGCGAGGAACCTCTTTAAATTTTTGCTCAGGTGTTAGCTCCTTCTGCTCGCCAAGCTCTATCTCAAAGTTAGATACAGTATTAATTTGTGCATCTGTAAAAAAGTTGCTCATTAAAAGCCGCTCAACATAGATTGATATATCTGTCATTGTTTCAAAATCCACTTCAATATTGACTGTGTTGGCTCCAAAAACATAGCTACGCAAATAAGCTTGCGCTGGTAATAATATTTTTGTTTCATCAATAAGTGGTGTTACTGGATAGGAAACGCTTTGAATAAATGCTATAGACTCCTCCAATGAGCCTTGATCAACACTTTGTCTTGCATCCAGCTCTTCCCGTAATTGCTCAAGCTGTGTTGTGAGTGCCTGTTCTTCAGCAGTTAAACGTGCTACATCATTTTTAGCATTAAAAAATAAAAAGATAAAATACGCAATAATAATGCCAATAAGTAATAGAATCAAACCATAGAGAAGCTTTGGAGAAGCTTTTCTTTTTTCAAGCTGCGGTAAGAGGTTAATATCTGGAACCATTAATGAACCTCCTTTAAAGCTAAGCCAAGCAACGTTGAAAACTCTTTTTTAAAGTGTGGGAAAAGCTCCTCAATTTGTGTGTCGGTAATGACTAGCAATGGTGTATCTAAATTAGATGCCAATAAATTTCCTATGGACTTTAACAATGGATTATCACCAAGCATAATCATTTCATCCACTGTTTTTTCACCTTTATGCAAGGAGAATTTAAAGAAATTCATAATTCGATCAATCTCTAAAACTTGATCCATAACAATCATTTGATATTCTTCTGTTTCACCACTATAAATAAATTGATAATTAAATTCATCAACCATTTTTCCCTGCCATTTTTCTATATCTGTATCAATGGATTGATAACGTAGAAATTCAACCTGACCATTGGAAAAAATACTGATTGATAGCTCATTAATGGACCATTCAGCAATTAAATACGTTTTATCAGGTGCTAGCAATGCCATATGGTCCAGTAAACGGATATTACATAAAGCGCGAATATCTGCAGCTTCAGGCTCTAAGGAAACATCCAAGAGCATCCCTACCATTTTGGTAATTTCCTCTGAAGGCGCTGCAAATAATACAGCCTTGCCATCCTCTGCATCCGCATCATACACATCAATTAATGGGTCTTGAAAGGGTAAATGAATCGAGTGACCTAGCTCCATTTCAGCATAGCCACGCAATTCCTGTGATTGCACATCTTTTGGATGTTCAAACGTTTTTAGTAATACGGTTGTATCAGGCACAAATAGCCGAACAGCCTGTTTTTTGCCTGTCCATTTCACAACCTGCTCCTTAATAATCTCAAAAAGAGCTACTTCATCGACAATTGTGCCATTTTCCACAATTCCAGTTGCTAAAGGATATTCATAAGCTTGCCACTGACTAGGCTCTGGTCCTTTCGCCACAATCGCACGCAGCACATAATCCTTTAATTCAATCGAAACATGCGATTTTTTCTTTCTCTTAAACATGAGAAAAGACCTCCCTTCCTATTCAGTATAAAGGATATTTCCAATTAGTCATCCATTTCCCAGCCAGAAACGTAAGAAAATTTACGTTTCTGAATGGGTTGGGATGACTGATTAAGGAGTTTCAGGTTCTCCGCCTGCATTTGTTAATGCTGTATTAAGTTGCTGTTCAGTTAATGTATTATTAGTACCAAGAGTAATATCGCCAAGTATCTCCGTTCTAAGTTCACCAAATCTTTCATATGAAATGGACCACTCATTATCTGCATAAGTAGCAGAAGCATCGTGTTCAGTTAAGTCAATGCCATCCACAAATTGTTGTAATGCGGCTGCATTACATGTACCATTTTCCGCACAAACTCCATCAATATAAGCAATTTTTGCACCTGCAAGGATATTGGATGCTTCTGCTAAAATCGCACGGTCTTTGGATTTATTAATGATGTTACCAATGGCAGGGACAGCGATTGCTGCGATAATTGCTAGAATCACAATAACAGCTAGTAACTCTACTAATGTTAAACCCTTTTCATTTTTCAATAGCTTTTTGTTTTTCCATTTTTTCCACATAAAGATTCCTCCTTAAAATTTTTTTATATGAAGTGTGTGCACACAAGCTTCTGAACATTATGGCGAGCCTACACAATCTCGCCCGATACATCTGCCGCCGTTTCCTTTGCTGCCATTGCGAATATCATCAGCAATATGCTGGAGGGTGGCATTATCAAAATTAATATACTTGCCATTGCTATAATAAATGGCATGGGCATTGAAATAATATGCGCCATCCATAAATTGAACATTGGCATTTTGACCTTCTGCATCTGCCTCTAATATTTTACCTGCACTATCTAAATAGCCTTCTGCTACTAATTCTTCTACTTCAACCATTTGCCATTGCCCAGCAGTTGGATGCTCCATAAAATAAAACTGTGCAGCATGAATCACATTGATAGCATCTGCCTTTAATGCCTTATAGCGCGAATTATCAATCGTATTACCTATTGCTGGGATTGCAATTGCTGCAACCACCGCAAGAATAACAATAACGGCTAGTAGCTCTACTAATGTTAAACCTTTTTGATTTTTAAGCATTGCGCTCCCCCTTAATCAGTGAAACGGAAAGTATTTAGATACCCACTTTCTGTATTTCTTTTCTTAAGGTGTATGCTCTAACGTAAGTAGACATCTGTAACGATCGAATCTTTTGATAATATTACATATTTTCATATAATTGGAACATCGGTAAGAAAATCGCTGCGACAATCACACCTACAACAAGTGCAAGCACAACAATCATTAAAGGCTCGATAAGTGATTTAATCGTATCAACAGCACGATTTACTTCTTCCTCATAAAAATCAGCTATTTTTTCAAGCATATAATCCAATGAGCCTGTTCGCTCCCCAATAGATGTCATTTGCGTAACAAGTGGTGGAAATAGCCAGCTTTTTTCAAGTGGCTCTGATAATGTACCACCCTTTTCTAAATTATCGCGCGCCTCTAGCACGACCTTGCCAATGACTGGATTCCCCCCAACCTTTTCAACAATTGTTAGGGCTTGTAGAATTGGCACAGAGCCACTAAATAATGTAGCCAAGGTTCTTGTCATCCTGGCGATAACATCCTTTTGTAAAAGCTGCCCAAAGATTGGCATTCGCAGTAAAAAAACATTGACAGCATAATGAAACTCTTTATTATTTTTATAGAAAAAGTGAAGGCTGATAGCTATTACAATGAAGGCTAGCACTACAAGAAGCCAAAACTGAATAAGCCAATTGCTAATACCAACAACAATAACCGTAATTAATGGCATATCTAAATTCATTTCTTCAAAGGCATCCATAAATGTTGGCACAATAAAAACCATTAAAAAGATACCAACAACGATTGTTAATAGTGATAATATCGCTGGATATGTCATCGCAGATTGAATTTTTTTCTTAATATTGTATTGCTTTTCAAGTGTGCTTGCTAGGCGATCTAATGTATCATCCACGCTACCTGTTGCCTCGCCTGCGCGCATCATATTGACAAATAACAGCGGAAAGACCTTTGGATGCTTGCCTGCTGCCTCTGAAAATGCCATCCCATTGCGAATATCCTCTTCAACCTGCATTAATGCTCGTTTCAATGGTTTACTACGTGTTTGCTCACCTAAAATATGCGTAGCTTCTACAACAGAAACGCCTGCACGAATTAATGTTGCATACTGTCGGCAATAAATAACAAAGTCTTGGTGTTTTACTTTTGTTCCAATAGCAATCTCTTTATGTAAAATGCTATTCGATTCTTGAAGTTCTCGCGCATTAATTCCTTGTGCTCTTAGCTTTTCCATTGCAACATTTTTATTAGGTGCTTCGATAATGCCCTTTTTTGGTGCACCTGTTTTCGTACGACCACTATAGCGAAATATTGTCAATTATAATCACCATCGTTCATATATGGGCGTGCATCTGCCAATGAAATTTTCCCTGTTGCAATTAAATGCTGCATTGAAGCCTCTAATGTGTGCATCCCTAAAGCTTTGCTCGTTTGCATAACACTTGGAATTTGATGGATTTTTTCATTGCGAATTAAATTTGAAATAGCAGGCGCCTGCACTAAAATTTCTGTTGCTGCAATACGCCCTTTTACATCCTTACGAACAAATAAACGTTGAGATACAATGCCTTGCAGTACATTCGCAAGCTGTACACGAATTTGCCCTTGCTGATGTGGTGGAAAGACATCAATAATACGGTACCAAATTCTTTGTAAATTGTTACAAATTAACTAATGTTTGTAATGTTATATAGAAAGCCGTGCGTGTCGGTAAACGGCACGTAGCGAGGGTTAACTGCGGGCAATCC